>CAYFFH010000062.1:0-12035 GCA_964342175.1 uncultured Enterobacteriaceae bacterium
TTAAAAATTCCCAGATCTCTTTTACAACCTCAACATAGTCTGGCTTGATTTGCATCGATTCTGGTGATCCTTGCATGTGCATCAGGACTATTGGAATGCGCCGACCCGCAGCAAGACTTAACATCTCCGGATTGGCACCTCCAGAGATATCGTTGATCATATTTGCTCCAGCATCGAGAGCTCTTACAGCGACTTCTGGTTCACGTGCATCGATACTAATGTGAACCCCGCTGTCTAGTGTCTCCCGCAGTTTTTCGATGACTGGAACAACTCGGGTCACCTGCTCAGAAATGGACACGGGCAACGCTCCTGGTCGTGTAGATTCACCGCCTACATCAATGATGGAGGCGCCTTCCGCGACCATTTTCCGCGCTCGGGAAATAGCAATTTTGGGTTGGAGAAATTGACCACCGTCCGAGAAACTATCCGGCGTAACATTTAGGATCCCCATGATCGTGGGGTTAGTAAATGATTCTCGCAGTCGCGGCCCTTGTACCATCGCCGTTTAGGAGTCGATATGGTGGACAAGGCGAGCGAGGTTATCAGTCGCATCTAATAAGGCATCCGTCATTGGTGCCTCTCCAGATAGGTGTCCCGCAGTTCTTAAAATCCGTAGCTGCGATCCTGGTATCGCGCGATGCAACACCCATGCTGCGTCTGGCGTACAAGTTAAATCGCGCATACCGTGGATAATCATAACAGGAACGTCCGGCACGCGACTGATGTCCTGTAGTAACTGATTCTCGCGCATGAAGTACCTATGACGAGCATAATGAAATTCCAGTCGAGTCTTGGCCATTATCGACTCGATAGATTCTTCTCCTACGGCACCTATGTTATCGAACGAATAGGTGACAACTTCACCCGACCAACGAGACCACGCTCTAGCGACCCTCTCCGCGACCTCAACGTCATCACCGAATACTGCCTGATACAGATACTCAACCATATCGGGAGGGTCACCGACAACCTGTTTAAACGCATCCCACCCTTTAGGAAGCAAGCGATTTGCACCTTCAGTAAAAAACCAATCAACGTCACGACGACGAGCAAGGAAGCTTCCGCGTAATACCATCCCGAGAACGCGTTGGGGGTGTGTCTCGGCGTAACACAAGGCTAGCGCAGCACCCCAAGATCCGCCAAAAAGGACCCATTTATCTATTTCCAAACGCTTCCGCAAAATCTCTAAATCGGCCACTAAATGCTGAGTAGAATTTGATTCGACTCCACCAAAGGGCGTGGATTTCCCTGACCCGCGCTGATCGAGCAAAACATTCCGATATATATTTGGCTCAAAAAACTGCCTATGGCTGTTTTTACACCCTGATCCTGGCCCGCCGTGAAGAAAAACTATTGGTATCCCTGATGGATTTCCGCCTTCCTCGAAGAAAACTTTGTGACCGTCACCTACATCAATGTGCTCAGCACGGTGTGGTTGTGTTGCTGGATAAGGTGAACGCATCGTGTCACGTATCGCTTGCCTAGGTTTATTCGACAATATCTTGACACAGATCTTGGAACCCAACATCCATTATCATGACCCTACGCTTGGATCCGTGCATTGTCGTCAACCAGCCTCGATAAAAGATACCGCTAGATCCAAGCTATTAATGTTGCCATCAGATTCTACCTTCCGTCTAGATCGAACGCTGTGCCTCACAACTTCATTAGTTCGTGTAACAGGACTTAAACTGGGCATGCTAAAGAGCGAAATCGGTACCGATAATTCGATATGAATGTCGTCGTTCCAGTCGGAAATATAAATTGCGTTTGAGCCGACTGTATACTTGGAATACTAACCACCACCTTTTTGAAACGACTGATCAAAATTTTTAAAGAATTCAGTACGTTGTACAGC
This sequence comes from uncultured Enterobacteriaceae bacterium, assembly GCA_964342175.1. GTDB lineage: Bacteria > Pseudomonadota > Gammaproteobacteria > UBA11873. The sequence goes on from CAYFFH010000062.1 coordinate 1,859, forward strand.
ACTCCATCCCACGAATCGAAACGTTATCTGAGTAAAAGGTATTTTTAAGCTAGCTATCGAGCGCGCTTGCTCGATAGCTAGGTCAATTTGTAGGCTGCGACCATCTGCGTGCAAGAGCTGGAATCTGCGGTCAGCGGTTTGTCGCGTCTTAGGTTCTATTCGGGGGAAAATCCGGCCAAAGTCTCCATGTGAGATGCCGTATTCGCGCTCAATTTCGATAACCAATCCCGAACCTAGATCCACAATCGCATTAACGACGTCAACCGCCGGCAACTGGTGGCCAAATCGCTAATGTGTCTCCGTCGTTCAAAACCGATTTATGCCTATCATCAGGCGCCACATATATACCATTCAGCAGTACCAAGTGAGCGCTCTTGCGCGGCACTTTAAACTGATCTATGACATCGAATATCGAGATCCCCGGATCGACCTCTATATCGATAGCGTTCTCGGTGAGCGTACCAGGCAACAGATCGGCCAGCGATGCATACAGTTTAAAAGTAAGTTTCACGGATGAGTCGCCATCTTAACCCGCAATTTTGCATGGGCTCCGTCTTAGAGTACTGCTGAGTTAAATCCTATGGCCTGAGTGCTGCCTAAGTAAGCCTCCATCACTCGCGTCGGGTCCTGAATCAACCGATCCTTCCACGCGCCAAGTCGCGTTTTGGTTTGAATTAATCCCCTCAGGATGCCAATGTTTTCGGTTAAACCTAAGCTCGTCGCACCGACCAAAATATCATCGTCAAATTGAAGATTCATATAACGATAGCGGTCACGGTTTAATAGCTCCCCGAATTCGCCACCGTCCGTTCCCATCCATAGTCCGAAAGAACTCGAAATCAATCCAATCGTATCGAGAATATTCATATTCACGCTACCCCGATGGATAGCACCAATGTGTCCAGCCATATTCCGGGCCGCAATTTGTCCATGTTCAGTTGCTGTAGGTTGTATCGCTTGGACCGAATATTCTCCGGTAGAAAAATCTCTGCCTTGCGCAACGTCACCAGCTGCAAAGATATCAGGATCGTTAGTCTGCATATTTCTATTGACCAAGATGCCGTAGTCAGTTTCGACACCCGTCCCCTCAAGTAGATCGATATTTGGCTTAACCCCCGTCGCGGAGACGATCAAATCTACTGCAATGCTATCGTCGTTACTAAATGTAACTGTAAATCCATCACCGGCCTTTTCGATCCCAGTCACCTTGGTCGACGTGTGTACGATGACACCTTGCTTTTCGCACCAAGATTTGATCATGCCCCCAGCCGTATCGTTCATCATCCGTGGCACCATCCGATCCTCCATTTCGACCACGGTTAGGCTTGCACCACTTTTCGCTAAAGCCTCGAGAATGATGCAACCGATAAACCCCGCACCCATCAGAAGTATTTTCGTGCCCGGTTTCGCGAGGGCGGCGATATTCCTTCCGTCTTCCAGAGTCCAACACGAATAAATTCCAGGCAAGTCTATCCCTGGTATAGGCGGGGAAGTGGGCTGCGACCCTGTTGCAATTAGAAGTTTGTCATAGGAGAGCGAGCCGCCTGCCTCTAACGATAGTTCCTGTCGCTCTCGATTTATTTCCATGACGCGTTCCTGACGCAAATCGATAGACAGCTTAGAAAAGTGCTGTACTTCCTTTCGGAGGTATGTACCGGCCTCACCCACTTGTTTTATCAATAAATACGGCAAGGCCATGCGCGAGTATGGTGGTTCGTGCTCATCGCCAACTAAAGTGATGTTGGCCTCGGGCTGCAATCGCCTTAACGATTCAGCGGCAACCACACCAGCTGGCCCAGCACCAACGATAACGTGTTTCATTCGCTCATCCTCCATACCCGTTGGAACTTAATCCACATCGGGGTCCCTGCCCGTCGATCCATTTTTAACGAGGATAGACAGTTTCATTAGACCAATAATCTATCTAAAGTCGCTTCTGTAGGAACGCCTTCACGAGTCCATCCACGCGCTTCATAGTATCCTGGAAGCATTTTTCCGAGCTCATTCACCTTACCCTTTGCTGGGCCTGTTTTTGCCGCATCTTTGAGCAAACGGTCAGGCAACGTATCATCTGCCGCGGTCAACCCAGCATCGATATTAAATTTGCGCTCTAAGTTCCAAATACGTTCACCGGCCTCAATCATTGAGTCCACCGTCCAATTGCCTTCGCAAGCTGCCGCAACTTGAGGGGCGATGTCCTCTAAGGTCCAACCAAAGGTGGTGAATACGCACAACCCAGATGAATCCACGACTGCCGTTGCATCTTGGAACGCTTTGACCAGATCGGGTTTCCCTTCAGTCGACAACGGATCAGTCTTTACCGGGACGCCCAAAAGCTCCGATGAGACTGTATACCCGCGTAGGTGACAGGCGCCGCGATTGGATGTTGCATAGGCGAGTCCCATACCCTGCACACCACGTGGATCATAGGCCGGGAATTCCTGCCCTTTAACGGTCATCGACAACTCGGGATGTCCATATTTTTCACATAGTCGCTTCGAACCTAGACCTAGATCTTTTCCGAAGCCCTGTCCAGTCGAAACTAACTCGGCCGATTTTGTTAGAGCCTCTGCGGAACCAAAGCTGAGTTCTAATCCACCAGTATCCTCGGCGGTGATCGCACCCAGTTCGAACAATTCCATAGCAGCCGCAACAGTCGCCCCAAACGAGATCGGATCATAGCCATCCTCGTTACACAGAAAGTTTGCGTACGTCAAAGCATCAAGATCGTCGACTCCAGTATCGGAACCTAACGCCCACGCAGCCTCATATTCTAGACCACCCGAATTACCCATATATTCTGGTTTATTTACAATGGTGTAGTGCTGAGGATCAATAGTAGAAATACGTCCACAAGCTATCGTACAACCGAAGCAAGCCGCGTTCGTCGTTAAGTTCGCGTTACCATCACTCTCTCGCGGTTCCAGCATTGCTTCACCCGAGATCTTACTAGCTCCTTCGAACTGAACTTCACGCATATTGCGTGTCGGCATCGCACCTACTTCGTTGATGACATTCATCAGAGCCTGCGTGCCTAACGCCCCTAGGCCTTCGCCAGTCATCGCATTTTCAGCCAGCGTCCGCTTTCCCTCATTAGTCGCCTGCATAAACGCTTTAGGGTCGCGAATATTGCCTACCCCCTTTGTACCGCGCACCGCTACAGCCTTCAAATTCTTTGAGGCCATGACAGTACCGACTCCAGACCGTCCAGCTGCACGATGGAGGTCGTTTACGACGCTGGAATATAGGCATCCCTGTTCCGCCGCTCGGCCAACGCCGGCGATACGCAGCAGGGGATCCTGGTATTTCGTGTGTAGTATTTCATCGGTCTCCCAGACTGACTTCCCCCATACATCGTCAGCAGGGCATAGAGACGCAATCTCATTTTCCAACAATAAGTAAACCGGATGTGGCGACCTACCTTCGAAAATTATCATGTCCCACCCAGCGTTTTTTATTTCATTACCGATGAAACCCCCAGAGTTCGAGCACGCTATCGTGCCGGTCAGGGGACTTTTCGTAATCACCGAATAACGCCCTCCGGTAGAGGCCATCGTGCCGGTCAACGGCCCCGTGGCCATAATCAGCTTGTTATCGGGCGATAAAGCGTCGCAGGTAGGGTCGATTTCTTCAGATAAATACTTCGAAGCCAATCCGCGTTGTCCAAGATATTTCGTTGCCCACTCCATATTGAGAGGTTCAGCGGAGCAACTACCTTGTGTGAGATTGACCCGTAGAACGTTTCTGGTCCAAGCCATGTATCACCTCCACCAATTAATCATGCGGGATTGTTTGCGCGGCATGCGCACGCATACGCTCTAGTCCAGTATGATCTGCATCAACAAAGGTAATGGCATCCGTAGGGCACGCCTCAACGCAAGCGGGGTCACCACCGCACAAATCACATTTTATTACCTTACCAGAGTCGGCGTTGTAATTGACCGTACCAAAAGGACATGCAATGGTGCACACTTTGCATCCAACGCAAACATCCTCTAGAACATCCTTTGAACCAGTATCGGCATTCAAAACAATGGCCTCGACTGGACACGCATGCATACACCACGCTTCGGCACATTGCGAGCAGGTATAAGGTGCAAAGCGTCCCTCTTCGTGAAAAGTAAAAACCTTAATGCGAGATTTGCTCGGATTGAAAACACCTTCGTTTTCATAAGAGCATGCCATTTCGCATTGCAAGCAACCGGTACATTTTTCCGGTTCTAATTGCAGTGCTTTTAACATCAACGTTCTCCCAAATAACAAATTAAATAGCTGGAAAGGATTGACAGGTCCACCTTAGTAAACTGACAAAACCTTAAGTATCCTCGATCGTTCGTTAACGGCAATCCCATGCATGCCGACTAGCCAAAACAGTACCTAACTTCCGCCCAACTAACACAACGCTTTGTGCGGGCCTCTGGAAATTACTTTTCGATTTTAACCGAGACTACCTAGAATCTATTGAAAACGCCAGTCTGCTAATTCTTACACAACACATTTACAGGAACTGCGAGTAATTCTCATTAACGAGGGATTCTAACTCTACAAAGCCACCCATAGAGAATTCAACTTTCACCCAACCATCTGCCCAATTAACTAGCTAAGTCCGATGTCGATGAAACCGAGCCGCGCGTTCTTACCGTCATGCGAGTAATTCTCATTAACTTACGATCGGTCAAAAATCAGAACCCTGATTTATTTCTCTACTCGTAGAGTACTAAACCCCATGGGAATTTTCCTACCGGCACCGTCGCGATAACGTCGCTAAGTGCGGTGTCGATAACACTAACTTGGTGACTTGCGCCATCGGTCGTATACAGTCGTGAACCGTCACGGGAAAGCGCAAGACCCCAAACGCGCTTGCCTACTGAGATAGACTGCTGTACTTCGAGAGTATCTGCGTCCAGTACGAAAATGCAGTTCGCCCGGCCACCTGCAACAAATAACTTAGACTCGTCGACATTGAGCAACACATCTTTCGGCTTAGCCCGATCGTCGGCAAGTGGCATCCGACCGGTTATCGTTCCGCTCGAAAGATCTACTTTTTTGACCTCACCACTGATTTCCGATGTCGCATAAGCAATGGTCCCGGCACGATTAAAAGTGGCAGCACGCGGTCGTGCTCCAACCAGGATATTGTTAATAATTTTGTGCTCTGGAACCGCGATCACATGCAACATGTTCGTGGATTCACTGGTCACGATTACCCTTGTTCCGTCCGCAGAAACAGCTACCCCCTCCGGTTCTAGCCCAACCTTAATTTCAGCGATCTTGCTACCGTTTTCCGGGTTAAGCACTGTAGTTTTGGCGTCATCTTCGTTAGAAATATAGATGTTTCCATTTGGATGGACCGCAAATGCTTCGGGATCTTGACCACTCTCAAATTTACGCAGTACTTCATAAGTATTAGGATCAAAAACAGCGATCACATTGTCTTCGCTTATCGCGACGTACACTTCGCTAAGATCCGGCGCGATTCCAATTCCTCTAGGCCGGTTACCGATCGCAATCGTGGCGATTACAATGTTCGTTTTCCCATCAATTACAGAAACAGAGTTGTCTTTCTCGTTAGTGACAAAAATCCGTTTCGGCGGATTAGCTCCGAATGCCGAAAAAGTTGCTGTAATCACAGCCACAATCACCGCCACTTTTATCGCCTTAAACTTAAGCATATACATATTATTCCACTCTATTTGGCACAGAATACCAGCCCTAGGCTATCTAAGTCCGCACCATTAACAACACCCCGTACTGGAGCTTCACCGACAATTTTATCCTGTTCGATTAACAGCAAAGGTTGGCGTAATTGTCCAGTCTCGCGAAAACTCATATCTATCCCTTTTTGTCCGTCAAACGCTAAATTGGTTTTCAGTTCCTCCACTAATCCAAATCCTTGTAGATCAGGTCGACGCACAATAGTATCTGCTAACAACTTCATTGCTGCCCAACCTGCCCAAGCGTCATTGTCCATCGCGAATCCAACCTGCTTCATAAACCGTATATTTAGCTGCGCGGCGGCATATTTTCGGAAAGTCCGGTGCCACGTATATGCGCGTGCTTTGGATTTTGGCGCGTGTTGCCGCCATTGGCGTTCAGCGTCCTCAAGCATCGCCGTACTTGGGGGAATGTGGAAAAGAGCATCATCGCAATTTTCGCGTAGGTTTGTGTCTTTAAGGATCGTATTTAGAATAGGCACATGAGGGTACACCTCAATGACCTGCTCAAGGCGTGCAGCATCCACGGCTGCGATAATAGCTACTGGAATCACCGACGCGCTACCGACCTCGGTAATCGCAGTCAAGCGGTACACGACACCCATAAATTCACCCTGGGCATTGGCTTCTAACAACCCTTGCCGGGCACCAAAATATACGGGAACATCAGTATTACCGATATACAATACGTTGATTTCCTGCCCACTTAGCTTGCTACTTGCGAGGATTAAAACCAAAACGAAGCCACAGCGCGCGCCCAGACGTAATTTTTTTAAAGCATCCACCATTGAACTCTTATTGCTCCATTTTAGTCCTTTAAGGCAATCGTACCCTAACTCAAGTTGCGTCTAGAAAACTTAAAGAAGCTACACCCATTCTTAAAGTGAAAACTTAATCCCAGCCCAGATACCCCGCGGGGCACCAGGGCCGAGGAAGCGTGCCCGGCTATCAGTCAAGCCAGCGACAACTTCACTTGGATCCTCCCCTAAAAGACCGAAATTTTCGTATTCGGTATCGAGTAAATTAGTCACTTTCGCGAACAAACTTATATTTTCACTCAACTGGAATCTTGCACGCAGATTGACATACGTATAACCGTCGATCGGTTCCAGTTGATTCGATTCGTCACCGCGCAACACCTGATCCGAGTTGTAAATAAGATCAAATCCCAATGCCACATATCGATTAACTTCATGATCTGCGTCAAATTTAAATTGATGCTGAGGTATTCCAGGTATACGGTTTCCGTCCCTCACAGTAATTTCACCATTATCGTTTGCAAAATTATGTGTTGGACTTCGAGCAAGAAAATCCTGTTCGAAAGTCGCGTCGATGAAGCTGTAGGACAATGACCAGTTAAGGTTATCCAAATATCCGGAAAAGACTGCTTCTACGCCCTGGCGACGGGTTGCATCGATATTCGCAAACAGCCCCGTTGAACGGCCGGTCGTTTGAAAAATGATATCGTTTTCATTTCGTGTCCGAAAAAAACCCAGATTATGCCGTAATCCACCGACTCGGCCACGGACACCAAATTCCCAGCTTTTTGCCACTACTTCGTCGAGGGGTGGATCTGCGAGAAATGCATTTGGTAATCGACATTCAAAGTTTACGTCATCGGGGTCATCGCCCCGAGCGATAGCAGCAGCGCGAGCGACTTCAAATATTTTGTCGTTACAGACAAGTTCGATCGGAGTCGGCGCGCGTGACGATTCGCTATATCCTCCATAAAATTTGAGTGCGCTGGAGTGGTTATAAGTCAATCCAAACGACGGGTTAAAGCGGTCGAAATTATGATCTCCATTCAATTCCGGCCGTGCTCCGCTTTGGTCGCGCAAAGATAAGTGAGTCCCATTAAACCGACCGCCAACCGAAAGGGTTAATTTATCCGTGATATCAAGAGCATCCATGAAATAGGTACTCCAGGTGCCTGTCTCAATTCGTACGCGGGTCGCAACTTCATCAATAAAACTACCAAGACCAAGACCCGCTGTACTACGAGCTAGGTTAATGCCCGAAAGCTCAAGTACCGAATTGAACTGAGCAATACCCTCAAAGTATGCAAAACCCACGACAAAGTAATTTCTGTACCCTAGTAGGTCGTTATCAAATGTGAATTGCGCGTCGACGCCGTATGTTTTTTGTTTCCGCTTACTCTGATTGTTGATTGCTTCGTGCTCTAACACTCCTGTGCCAGATACACTATTTGTGAGATCATCGATGTTAAACACGTCGCCTCCTGCGATCACGTTTAACGCGTCCTCAAGTGACTCAGGATCACCCGCAATCCCCGAAAAAGCATTCCTTACACATAAGTCCGCTTCCGTAAACCCTATATCTTCAAGCGCATCTTCGCTCAGCTCCTCGAGTAAAAAATTACCGCCATCAAGCGCACAGTTCAGGTACTCGGATGCGTCGCCGTTAAAAGATTCAGTAATATTGTTTCGATAGAAACCGTTTCCGACGAACTTAATTGAATCAGTGAATGTGTGACCGAAATCGACTCCAAACATATGCATGTCGTTTTCTGTAATGTCTGGTGCTGTGAAAATGGCCGTACGATCAAGCGCAAGAAGACCAATCGGGGCTGCGCCGTTTCCGGTAAGTTCGCTGGTGCCATATTGCCCTGTGAAATCGAGCTCCGATTCAAGGCCACGCCAATTTAATGAAATAAATAAGTTCGTCGATTCAGAACCTGAGAGATCACGCCAACCACTTTCATCAAAATAACTAAGATTAGCGTAGTAGCCGAATCTACCATCGTTCGCGCTACTCTCAACACTAACGGTGTGCCGCCCCCACGACCCACCGTTAACTTCAATATTATGGCCCTGGGTATTAAAACCATCTTTCATTTCGATTGCTAACGCCCCACCGAGCGTGTTGAGTCCATACAATGGATTCGCCCCTCCGACCAACGACACATGATGGATGGCTGATTCAGGTAATAAGTCCCAATTTACCGCGTCCCCCAGCGGCTCATTAATACGCGCGCCATTCTGATAGACCGCGATCCCCATAGGCAACCCGAGAAGCGGGGATGCGGTATAACCGCGATACTGAACGTCCGGTTGCAACGGATTTCCTTGCGCTGAATTGATGTTTACGCTGGCGAGCTTAGTGCCGAGAAAACTGGCAACGTCTATGCTTTGAGCCTTAGCGAGGCTATCGCTGTTGGCAACTTGAACGTTAAAGGCTAGCTTATCTGCAGAAATTCCAAATTCCCCTAAGGGAGTCGTCGCGACAACGCTGATCTCCTCATCAAACTCGGCCCCAATCGCGAGTCCAGAGAGGAAGCTTGTAGCCAAACTAACGAGAACGATTACAATGCTAAACCAGCGACAAAATTTACCAGTGACCATGGCACTATTACGCTAGAATCTTAATAAACATGGTGCAAACTGTTCGGACTCGATACGCACGAAGCTATCAATAGGTCCATACCTTTGGATAAATGAGACAGAGTTTGGGTTTCTCTAGACGCCGAATAAACTAGACAGAAATAACACTGCTTTTAAATGACGAGGTCGCTCAACAACTACTTGACCTTGTTCTTGAGGGCCTCGCGTGCAGCGAATTCGGCCTGCTGCTCAGCGGACACTGGCGCTTGGTGTTTACCCTTCCATTCGGCATAGGGCATACCGTACACCAGTTCTCTGGCAGCCTCATATTCTAACTCGAGACCTTTGGATTGTGCCTCTGCGGCATACCACTTCGAGAGGCAATTACGACAAAAATCGGCGAGATTCATCAAATCGATGTTCTGAACTTCGGTATGTTGACGCAAATGGTCGCGTAAACGTCTATATGTTGCTGCTTCTAGCTCTAGCTCTGTTTGCTGGTCCATCATGCTCCCTCTTCAAATCCCGTACAACCGAGAGGCCGAGCCTCTCCGTGACACGCGGTTTCAATTACGATAAATAGTATAACTCCATAAGCGCCTCATTAGTTAAGGCCTGCTCCGCTGCTTCAACGGCTAATTACCACGGAAAAATACGGCGGAATACTCCGTCCTCTCGGGCAAATGCATGTGATAATGCGCCTAAAATATGGATCCCGATCAATGTCAACAATAACACCGAACTTGCAACGTGTATCTCGGTAAAAAATTCATTGACCGGTGGATCGCGCCATCCCCACTGCGGCAGGGGCAAACCAAAAACCCGGGTAGAGTACCCGCTAAAAGAAGATGAAAGGTAGCCACTTAGCGGTTGTAGGAACATTAATATGTACAAGAAGTAATGCACACAGCGAGCAATCGATATTCGCCAGCCAGGAATTGAACTGTGGTACGGTGGCGGCCGGTGGTACAAGCGCCAAATAACACGGACAAATGCAAGCGTAAGGACTGTGAGACCAAGTGACTTATGCAGTGCGAAATAGAATGTGCGCTCCGACCCACGGGGTAGATCAACCATATTCCAACCGATCATAAACAAGCAAAAAACAATAGTCGCCATCAT
>CAYFFH010000063.1:0-11880 GCA_964342175.1 uncultured Enterobacteriaceae bacterium
GCCGATGATAGTGTGGGAGGTCCCATGTGAAAGTAGGTCATTGCCAGGCATTAAACAACAAACCCCCGGCCAAAAGCTGGGGGTTTTTTTTAACTAACCTTCATTATACAGTTTGCGGGTCAACTACAGCAGTTACTGATTAGGTAGTCGGTATTTTACTGGGCTATAGGGGCGACGCGCAGCCATAGCTGACTTCGTACGGCCGTGCTAAGCTTCGCACAAGCTTTCAAGGAATGAGCCGGCTTATAATCAAAGGCTTATCAAATTTGTTTGATAGCGAATAGGACTGGCTGAATACGAGATTGGTTTTACTATATCGTCGATAACTAAGGCTCTTTCTTATTAAATCTCCAACCAATAGGCCGCTTTTATTACAACAATACTGACATATTTGTCCGGCTGGTTTTCGCGTCAATTCAATGGAGCGTTAACTGAAACAGCGCAGGTCCCGGATCCGAAACTTGGGCGCATTATGCAGCTTATAATGTTGCAATTCGGCCGGTTGGGATCTCGTGCGCTAGGGTCGGTCGAAGCGGATGATCAGTTTTGCACAAAGATCTATACATCGATTCATGAAATTGAAGCGAGGGCCTGGGACTCGATTCTAGGTCAGAATGGTTTGATCCGTTCACATGCTTACCTTGAAGCGGTCGAAGACGCATCGATTGAGGATTGCAAATATTTTTACCCTGTAATTACCGATCTAAATGGCCAGATAGTTGCGCACGCGTGTGTTTACACTATCGTTACTGATTTCGCCCAAATATTACCGAAGTCACTAGCATGGTTTCCACATCTAGCTCGCCGAGTCTGGAAGCGTTTTCTCCACGTTCGCATTACCGAATGTGCATCGCCACTCTCTGCAAGTCATTCGATATCTATTATCTCGGGGACTGAACGTAAATGTTTAATTAGAAAAATTGGCAAGGCAGTAGATTCGATTGCCCGCGCCCAACGTAGCAGCCTTCTCGTGGTGCGGGACTTTTTGACCGCCGATCGAAATGAATTCGACAGTCTTTTGGGTGACGGATACAATTTGGTTTCTAACATGCCTCTCGCACGTATTCGTGTGCGTTGGAATAGTTACGAGGAGTATCTTTCGAGCATGCGGTCGCGGTATCGTAAGGATGTGAACCGACGCCTCAGGAGGGCTGAAAAATCGGGCCAGGAAGTGCGGATACTGAAATCGTTTAGTGACCAGTCAGAGCTTTGGGTGGAGCAGGCTCGCACAGTTCGAGAAAACACCAAGGGCTTCAAGCGAGAAATCCTCCCGCTTGGTTACTACCAAAACATGGACTCCAAGCTCGGTGAGAAAAGCCTATTGGTCGCGGCGAAGCGAGACGGACAGATTGTGGCTCATGGTATGGTGCTTCACGATGATTCCGACACTATCGCAACGTATTTTGGTCGAAATCGAGGGCCCGCGAGTCAAGAGTGGTTTCATCTTGTAAATGAAGTAATCCGAATCGGAATCGATCGTAAGAGTAACTATATTAACCTTGGGCTCGGATCCTACGATGCGAAGTCAAATGTTGGCGCAGATGTAGAACCGTTGTTTGTCTACAGTAAAAGTACGATTACCTGGGTAAATTGGTTGATGAGACTCATCCCTCGCACGATGGATTTCTCGATTAAAGAGCCGAAGCGGGTTTTTCACGATTAGTAATCATCATTATGATTAAGAACTGCGCTTTGCCGTTGAGTTCGCTACCCGACTACTTGTTCGACACTCTTTTCATTCTGAAACTGTAACTTTGCCAGCCGCGCGTACAAGCCTCCTCTTGATAAAAGTTCGGCGTGGCTACCGATGGTTACAATTTCGCCCTGCTCCATCACCACGATGCGATCTACGTTCAAAATAGTTGAGAGGCGATGTGCGATGATAATAGTAGTGCAATTTTGCATCAGTTTGTGGAGAGCTTCCTGTACGAATTTTTCACTTGCTGCATCGAGGGCACTCGTCGCTTCATCAAGCAACAAAATCGATGGTTGCCTCAAAATCGCTCGGGCAATTGCGATTCGTTGTTTTTGGCCACCGGATAGGCGAGCTCCCCGTTCACCAATGAATGCGCCATACCCATGTGGTAGCTTCTCAATAAATTCGTCAGCCCCAGAGGATTGACTAGCTGCGACTACTTCATCATCTGTTGCGCCGGATTTTCCGTAGCGGATGTTTTCCATAACATTGTCTGCGAACAATACAGTTTCCTGTGGAACTATACCGACACGATTTCTTACTTCCGCAGGGTCGGCATGCCGAATATCTATACCGTCAACTCTGATTAACCCTGAACTAGGTTGGTAAAAATCTAGCAACAGTTGGAATACCGTGCTCTTGCCAGCACCCGAAGGCCCAACTAATGCGATGGTTTCGCCTGGCCTGACGTTTAAACAGAAATCCTTCAACGCTGGGTGCTCAGGCCTTGATGGGTAGTTGAATGTCAGGTGTTCAAAAACTACGGTCCCAAGCGGTATGTCTGGCAGCGGTGTTGGGCTTATCGGCGTTTGTCGCGGTTTGGTATCGAGCAGCTCAGCAATTCGCTCCATCGCGCCTGCAGCCTGCAATAAGGATCCCCAGATTTCAGTAAGGCCTGCTGTAGAACTGCCAACGATGACCGCGTAAAATAAAAACTGTCCGAGTTCCCCGCCGCTAATATGGCCGGTCACGACATTTTGGGCACCAACCCACAAAACGACGACAATCCCGCAGAAAATCACAAGTATCGCGTATACCGTGATGAATGCGCGCGTTCTAACACGGCGAAGGGCTGCCTTGAAAGAATTTGCGATTGCCGCGTCATAACGGTCGCTATGGAGCTTTTCTAAGGTAAAAGCTTGTACGACCTGTATCGCGTTCAGCACCTCTGCTGCGAGTGCGCTTGTATCTGCAATGCGATCTTGGGTGTCTCTAGACAAGTTCCGGATCCGGCGCCCAACGAACATTATCGGAAATACGATGACGGGTACTAGAAGAATGATCATTCCGGTTAATTTAGGGCTGGTAACCGTTAGCATGATCAATCCACCAATCAAGGTAACGAAACTTCGTAGAGCGACCGACAAACTGCTCCCAACAACTGTTTGGATCAATGTCGTATCCGCGGTCAACCTTGATAATATCTCTCCGGCCCGTGTTACCTCGAAAAACGTTGGTGTCATTCTAAGGACGTGTTGGAATACGGCGCTCCGCAAGTCCGCTACGATCCGTTCGCCGATCCATGAAACTAGATAAAAGCGTGTCGCTGCAAAGACCGCGAGCACAATTGCTAGGCCAAAAAGCACAATAAAATAACGATCAATCGAGCGCGCTTGATCAGTGGAAAATCCCGCGTCAATGAGATGCCTAAGGGCAATAGGCATACCAAGCGTGGCGCCAGCGGCAATTATCAACGTTGCGAAGGCAATGATGATGGTCACCCAATATGGATTAAGAAATGGTGCGAGCCGCCGTAGTGGTTGGAGTGCGCGTCTGCCTCGACTCATCGTAGGTATTCGATGCATTTCCATTTGCTCATTCATTTTGCTGTGGGAACTTATTGGTCATATACCCGGTTAGATTACTACTTAAGGTTCGTGCTTAAGTACAGTCGCCTTGCAACGACGGAAATATCCGTACATTCCATGCTCGCAGCCCAAGCTTTAATGCATAAAGCTTGGGGCTTTCCTCAGTCCAGTGAATACCGTATATCCTCGCCGGACGATATTTTACCGATCATGCATGCTGTACCCAGTTTTAGGAATTATAATATTGAAATGGATCCATACACCGCAAAGCTACACTATTTAATTCAATCATCAAGGCGAATAACGATTTTCACTGGAGCTGGTATTAGCACAAAATCTGGGATCCCAGACTTCCGCAGCCCGAAAGGCCTTTGGTCGAAGCTACAACCGATTCAGTACCAAGATTTTGTAGCCTCGCCGGAAATGCGCAGAGAAGCGTGGAGGCGCAAGATCGTTATAGATGAAGATATGAGAAATGCATCGCCAAATAGAGGCCATAGAGCAGTTGCCGAGCTCGTGAAATCGGAAAAATGCCGAACCGTGATAACGCAGAACATTGATGGGCTCCACCAAGCCTCTGGTGTTCCCGAGCAAAATATCGTAGAACTCCACGGGAATGGAACTTATGCAGTCTGCCTTGAATGCGGTCTTCGTCACGAGCTCGGGCCTATTTTTGAAGCATTTGATCGAGATGATACCTTGCCAATATGCCGACGATGCAATGGAATTGTGAAAGCGGCTACTGTTTCATTCGGGCAATCAATGCCAGAAGAAGCGATGCGTCGATCCGAACAATCTTCCTTAGAGTGTGATTTGTTTATTGTACTTGGATCGTCACTAGTCGTGTTTCCCGCGGCTGGGTTCCCTAAGATTGCGAAAAGTAACGGCGCACTGTTGGTAATCGTGAACCACGAAGAGACAGATCAAGACGGGATCGCGGATCTCACTATACATCGAGAGATTGGTCAGGTGCTTGGTGACGCGACCAATGTTGATTAGCGTGGGTACCTAGTGAAGCGACCACTGCATCTAGTTTTGTGAAACCTTCCCTAGGTGGTTTTCCGACCGGCCTGGATTGCATGCGTGACCGAGCGATGGAAATGCGTTAATGCAGGTTCATTAGTCCCGAAAGTAATATGGCTTTGCGCAAGTGAATGAAACCCCGTTTGGATGGTTTCCCCGACAGGAAAGTCCTCTTCTTCCACAACTTTTACGACGAGATCCAGGTTCTTCTTCCAGTGTTTTTTCATTTTCTCAGTTACGGTTGGCTCGGGTGTATAAAGATCTAATCGGACTACTGAGAGATTTGGATCATCGGTACCCGGGTAAATATGCCAAAGCTCAACGTGGTCAAGTTGCCAAACCAAGACTGTATTTGGAAACAAAACGTAAATACCCACGATATGCTCAAGGACGCTCCATTCACTCTCGTCAAGCGATTTTAAATCATCAATTGTGCGCCGTGCGCTTACCAGTCGAAAATTTGGCCCCCAGGCGTCGAAAGTAGAGAGATTGTCGTAGAAAATCGGCCAGATCGTATCTTTATGTAAAACGCCAAAGTGGTACGACTCCAAAAAGGTATCAACGATCAATTTCCAATTCATGCGACGTCGCATCGTGCAACTATCGAAGTGATGAAAGGAAGCAAGATTATAAGAGGCCAATTCATTCGAGATACCACCGAGCTTTTTGTTGATATCGGTGGATTGTCCGGGCGATGGACACACCCACAACATCCCATCGCGCTCAATTACCGGAAGTGGTATGAGACCGTGATTTTCTCTAGGCATTTCGCTAAATGCGTCATCTTGTGGCCGGCTGATCAATTTACCTAGTAGGTCGTACCTCCAGGCATGGTAAGGACAGGAAAATGACTTAACGGTGCCACAACCCCTAGCTATTTGCGCCCCGCGGTGCCGGCAGACATTGAGAAAGCCGTGGACTGTATTTTGCGCATCCCGTGTGAGCAGGATCGGTATACCGGACAGGGAATCTGTTATGAAACTTCCGGCACTTGGTAGGCGTGCACTTAAGCCGACGCATAGCAATTGATTACGAAAAAATACTTGCTTCTCGATTTCGGCCTGCTGTTTGCAGACGTATTCTGAGATCGGTTGGGCGTAAATTGCTTTACCAAGGGCCGTTGTTTTCGTCTCTATATATTTCAGTAGCCGGTTGCCTAAGGCAACTTGTTCACTGTGTAACACTGCGGCGTAACCTCGAGATAAATATGTACAGAGCATTATATCTCACGTGATATTGTATGAAGGCGCTTGTGTCAACGCATATAGCCTACTAATTTTTATGTCTAAAGCGATAAAGTATCCTGGTTCAATTTGAATACTTGTTTAAATGTTTAGACTGAGATTCGCCTAGCGGAACCCACAGTTAATGAAAGTTTTAGGCAAATTCACGTACAAGCATACCTGTTTAAAGATTTGATTCTGAGAGACAATGCTCGCGTAAATGCACCATTGCGGTGCAATACTGATGCCGACGTAACTATCTAGTTTTTGTGATTGCCCAAAGGGATGATTGCGATTCGCGCACAATTAGGACTTTGGTTGGATGACGTATATGGATATTACTGAGATTGTAATTCGCAATGAGCCGATGCTTCGACTTGGTTGTTTTCTGGGAGTTTTCATTGCGATTGCCGTGTGGGAGATTCTTCTACCTCGGCGACCACTGACTGTTTCAAGATGGATTCGCTGGTCAAATAATCTCGCCGTCGCTGCGTTCAATGCTGTGCTGGCTCGGGTGCTTTTGCCAGCGGCCGTGGTTGGCTACGCCGACGTTGTGAATCTGCGGGATTGGGGGTTATTGAATCAGGTTATTTGGCCTAGCTGGATCGAGATCATCATAGCGATATTGGTTCTTGATTTTGCCATTTATCTACAGCACATCTTTTTTCACGTAGTGCCGGCACTTTGGCGGGTGCATCGGATGCATCATGCCGATCTGAATTTCGACGTTACCACCGGCTCACGTTTCCATCCAATCGAAATAATGCTTTCACTGGGGATTAAATTTGGTCTCGTCACGATTTTAGGCCCCGCGGTAATCGCGGTATTTATCTTTGAGGTGTTATTAAGTACGAGTTCAATATTTAACCACGGCAATATTAAGATCGCCCGGTCGGTCGACTATGTGCTGCGTTGGTTCTTTGTTACCCCTGACATGCATCGTGTGCATCATTCGATTGCGGTAGACGAAATTAATAGTAACTATGGGTTCAATTTAACCTGGTGGGATCGCTTGTTGGGAACCTACCGTGCTCACCCTGCTGCTGGACACGAGGGCATGATCATAGGCGTTGAAAGATTTCGCACTTTGCGAGACCTCAGACTTGATCGTATGTTGATGCAGCCCTGGCGGCGTCTAGCTGAATGCTCGAAAATTGACCAGGAGAAAATTAATCGCTAGTCAGTCGCTTTCCCGACTGATCGTGGTCGACATCCTTAACCGTAATATGTTTGCGTGCTATCAAACAATTTTTGATAACCCGTAGAGGAGGTTGCCTTCTCCGCGCATACTTGCCAAATTGCGACCACTCGTATTATTTCAAAAGGCCCTGGATCTCCGTATAAATTTTATGCGCGATGATTTGGTTGCCCTTGTCGCCAAAGTGGTATGAATCAATAAACATCTCATTATCAGCTTGAAGTTGATCGAAGATTCCGGCCATGCTGACAAATCGATAGCCATCACCATTAAAGCTGCGAAGTGCAGCAGAAATTTTGGCATAACACAATTGAAAATACTTAACGTGATTTCTATGTTGCTTGATGCGGGAGTTCAACACAGTCTGCTCTCTTGAAGTCAGCGCTTTCCCTGTGACGGCTAGACTCGGCTGTAAGACAAACAGATGCGGGATATCTTCCTGTTTTAACGCGAACCAACTCAAGGAGACATTTTTTAGTAACCTACGTGCAACTATCTCTGGGGGCACCGACTTTGAGTTTGTCCGTGTTACATCGGGAAGCTCGCCGTAGCCAGCGTAATCGTATGCTTTTTTGATCAGGCGAAAGTAATGCTCGTCCGCATACGTCCTAAACCAAAGAACGTTGCTACCAGTTTGTCCCCAATGTACATCGTTATTACCAGAGAACGAGATGACGAGGTCGGGCTCAAGTTCGGACAATCTATTCTCTATCAAAATTCGTTCATGAGTAGTTGCCCAAGCGGGATTGGCTGCTGTCACGACTTCGTATCGGTCAATAGCATCACGTGTTGGCACTTCAGTGAGTAACTGTTCCAGATAGCCGCCTATTGTTCGATTTTGCGCCGGTGCCCCGGAGCCAAAGGCAGTAGATCCTCCGGTCAGGATTATGCGAAATGTGCCCGCAGGTTTTGGGATCACGGTTTCGGCTGTAACCCTAAACTGCATCGTGTTGATAGTTGCATTGCCATGTTTACCTGGCATTGGCCCGTTGCCGACAAACGGTGTAGGGACATTAAAAATTGCCCATGACATTTCATCCATCTCTGCGATAGACGAATGACCCTCAAGATATGCCGCTGCCACCTCCTTTTTTTCATCAGAATCAAGCAATTTACCAAGGGTAGTCGCTCCCATAACCGTGCGGATTTCATTGGCGAGTGGAATAATTAACGACTGACGCCCTAGTAGAAATCCCAAGCTACCAGCGCCGAGAATGACGAGCACTGGGATCATCGAGAAGACTATTATTTTCGCTTTTGCGCTCATCAGTTGAGTCTTAGTTTCAAAAGAGATGTTGTTTCATGGCAAAAAGTTTTCCAAACTTAGGCTTTGGATGTTGCTCATAATGATACGCTATAAAGACGCCCGTTATCGCTTGATATAGAGATGATGATGGCATGCTGTAACTCGGAGAAATATAATTTCTAAAGATTAGCTTTGAATAGCGTGCTATGGATGTTTCGATAATTATCGTAAATTTCAATTCCGCTCGATATACGGGCGAATGTATAGATTCAGTCGTCCAGCACACAGTGGGCTTGGCTTTCGAAATTATTGTTGTGGATAATAATTCGGAGTCGAACGATGTTGATCTGCTTGAGGAGATCTTAGAAACCAAGGATGTAAGATTAATAAAAAGCAAAATTAATCTTGGCTTTGGAGGAGGCGCCTTATTAGGTTATCAATTTTCTACGGGCGACTATTTAGCGTTTATCAATAGCGACTCGCTCCTAAACGAAAATTCATTGCTTAAGCTTTTTACATACATTAAGACTGACGAGAACATTGGCTTACTTGGGCTGCATCAGAGGAGTGAGGGAGGTGAGTATTTTGAGTATAGCGCTCGTCAGTTTGTTGGACTACAGCACCATCTCTTGGGTAATACTTCCTCACAAAAATTCTATGCTAAGAAATACGGACTTGAGAATCTGAATCAACCCTATGAGGTTGATATGGTTTCCGGCGCCTTAATGTTCTTCGATGCGAAAAAGTTTGCAGACGTAGGTGGATTCGATCCAAAAATATTTCTGTTTTACGAAGAAATGGATATCTGTTTTCGTTTAAAACAAAAGGGCTATAAAACCATCTTCTATCCAGGCGCTTCATTTATCCATTATCAAGGCAAGAGCTCAGATAAAATTGTTACAAAAAATGAACTGATAATTTCATACTTATATGTGATCCAAAAAAATTATTCGTACTGGTATTATCTGGTAATTAGAGGTGTGCTATTGATCAAGTATGGAATCAAAGCGATCCTTAAACCGAAGAAATACCGGATGCCATTTTTTATCATTCTCAAGGGCGGTAACTCCCTAACATACTCGGTGAAACCATAATTAGTAATTTTATGTGCATAATGTTTCCATGGAATACATAGGGAAGTCAGGCCAATACTTTGGCCACGAACGAAATGAGATGCTTGCGTTTTTACCTACGAACGCGAAGCATGTTTTGGAGGTGGGTTGTGGTCGGGGTGTTTTTGCAGCGGCGATCAAGAAAAAGACAGGCGCTGAGATATGGGGTATTGAGCTTGTCGAAAAGGAAGCGGAGATCGCAAAAATGGTGATCGATAACGTATTTGTCGGTCCGTGCGAAGATCATATTAATATGTTGCCGGAGGGTTATTTTGACGTTGCTTACTTCAACGATGTTCTAGAGCATCTTGTCGATCCCTATGCAGTGTTGGCTATAATCAAAGATAAACTGAAGTCCGGAGGAATTGTGATCAGTTCCATACCAAACATGCGATTCCATAAAGTGCTGAAAAACTTAGTATTGCATGGTGACTGGGAATACAAAGACGACGGGATCTTAGATCGAACGCATCTGCGATGGTTTACCAAAAAGAGCATTAGAAATATGTATGAGAATTTGGGTTTTACCGTGGAGGAGCACGTGGGAATTAGCCGCACTAGGTCCCTAAAACCGATCCTGTACAATATTCCGATGCTGTTTACCGGCATGGATATGAGATTTCAACAGTTTGCGACAGTCGCGCGCAAGACGGTTTGATATCCTGCCCGATTCCAATTGCTTGAAGTATTATCTATGCTTTTTGTGAGCGAATTCTGTGCATGGGTTGCAATAGTTTGCGAAAATGCGTCGCGTCAGCCAAGAATACAATAGCGGCAAGCTCTCAAGCCGCGCCAAGTGAACAATCTTGCATGATCTGACAAATGAGGCGCTGCTCATCTTAAGGCTCGGCCGGAAACTGGCCAAATAAAAAAACGAACTGGAGAAAAGCGGAGCAATATGATTGATTTCAACCTTTTTATGTACTGCACTGCTGGCCGCCGCGAAGAACTCGAGCGGGGCATGGCTGGTAAAGATCCACGGTTGTATCGTCGAATGCTCGACGAGATTGCTGGGTACGTTCAACTTGCCGATACGCTTGGATACGCTGGATTTGGCCATCCCGAACACCATCTGCAGATTGAGGGTTTTGAGGCAAGCAACGATCCGACGCTCATGGGTATGTGGTTGGCGATGCATAGCAAGCGGTTACGGATAATCACTTGCGGGTTCGTTTCAACGACACATAATCCTTTGCGCACCGCCGAGGCGATCTCGACCATGGATAACATGCTTGGCGGTCGGTTCGGAGTTGGTTTGGTGCGCGGTTATCAATCGCGTTGGGTAGAAAACTTTAAGGTGCAGCCCGAACTTGGAGCTGTCGGTCCCTGGAATAAAAATGGGCCGGTCGATATGGCGAACCGCGAATATTTTGCGGAGTACGTCGATATAGTCATTAAGGCTCTTACCAATGATACGTTTTCACATGACGGCCAATTCTGGCAGTTTCCACCGGCTGATATGATCAATCCGCACGATCACCCTGTCTATCACCAATATGGCCAGGGTGTGTCCGTAGATATGCATATAAATGAAATTGGCATCGCGCCACGCCCATTACAGCAACCTTATCCACCACTATACGGGGGTTTCTCAGCGTCGCTCCGTACTGCTAAGTTTTGGGCCAAGTACTTGGGCAAACCTATAGTTCTAGCGCCGGATTTAGATTTGTGTAAGGTCCTTTGGGATGGTTATCGTGAGGAAGCGGAAAATGTTTACGGCCATACGGTTGAGCCTGGTGTCGAGGCTGCTTGGGGCGGAATCATGATTTGTGCTGACTCGGATGCGCGCGCGCAGTCGTGGGCCGAGGATATGGAATGGTTCTGGAAACTTTGGCCGACCGCCTTTGGCCAAGGGAATGTGAATCGGTTAATTGGATCGCCAGACACGTTAAGCCGTCAGATCGAAGAGGCGGCGGCTAGGGTACCTATCAACGAGATGTTTTTGCTTTTGCCTCAGGGGATCAGTGAGCCGGAGCAGATTCATGCGTCACTCGCATTGTTTGCTGATAAAGTAATGCCACGATTTCAATAAAAGGCGTGACTTAATGATGATCAAGCCACTGCATGAGTGATGGCTCAAGTTTTTCTTGTTTGGTAGCCGTGTACAAGCGGAGACACTCGTCGGATAAAACATTTTGCCACTGCCCGCTAGTCCCTTTGTTGAAAAATTTCGAAGTGTCTTGCCAAATTCCCTGGTCGGCGTTCGGCGCAATTTCTTGGTGACGTTGTTTCATCTCGGAAAACGTAGCGGCATTTACTAATACAGGCCAAAGGCTGTCTACAATCTCGATGTCCAGTATTGCTGCAATACGTCGCATCTCACCAGCGAGATCGGACTGCAAATCAGAGTAATGTATAAAGTGAATGTTCGGGAGTTCACGGAATCGCCAGAATGACTGAAGGTGATGAAACAACGACCAAAATGGAAACCCATCGGTCTCCCACGGGAAACTCCCCTGATTTAACCAAAGTTTAAAGCGTTCGTTGACGTTCTCAGGCAACGTTGGAGGCGGGTCTCCGAAGTCACCATTTTGCGCCAATAACGCGCCGAATTTCGGCCAATCGATATTAGCG
>CAYFFH010000064.1:0-11798 GCA_964342175.1 uncultured Enterobacteriaceae bacterium
TCTGCCATTTTTCTCTTAGTATTCCAGAAATTTCTTCAAGGCTTTTTTCGCCACGCGCGGCTAGTGCGACATTGCAGCCCTCGGCTGCTAGCGCTTCGGCTATCGCCCTTCCAATGCCTTTGCTCGCGCCGGTTATGAGTGCGCGTTTACCTCGTAATTTAAGATCCATCATAATTCCCCATTCGCGTGTACTCGTTCATCTCATTCTTACCTTAGCGCAAGATCCTTCTATTTTGTCTCAATCACGATCCGCGGGTAGTGTTGTAGATAATATCATTATCGAGTAAAAGGAGACCTACCCCTAAAACATTATCGAAATTTAATCTTTTGCTGCAATTGTTAGGAGTATAAAAATGTCGAAAAGGCGAGATGCATTAAAAATAGGACTTGCCGCTGCCGGTGTAGGACTAGTTTCGAAGATCCCCAATTCTGAGGCAATTGAGGCGGCCACCAACGTGACCGAAATAGATGTACAAAAGGAAATAGAACGCCTTTATGAAGAATGGATGACGGCTGCAACCGTTCATGACGATGATTGGTATAAAAATAATTTAGCTGATGAGTTTTATTATTTTTCTGCCGGTGGGGGCAAGGCAACGCGCGAAGAGATTATTAATATCGCGAACCTATCGGGGAGTAGTGAATACAAACTGTATGAGGTTACAAGCCGCCTCTATGGGGAAGTAGTTTTATCGCATGGACGCTACATGGGAAAAGGTGATTTTCCGGCGGATGATCCGTTAGTTAGCCCTGGCATGCGCGAAAAGTATGGACGCGGTGTCGAGCTTCGTTTCACAGGCACTTGGATAAAGCGCGATCGTCGTTGGCAGAGCTTGCATTTGCAAACATGTGAGATCGGTTAAAAATCTAAGAACGGATGGGATGCGTTATGAGTTCGTTTCTTGATATTTTTTAATTTGGTTTAAGGCGGCTAAATGTCAGAGCAAACGGCCCTGGCAACTGCACGACCATAGAGGTTCAGGCACTAGTCAAGTTTTGGAATCAATTTGGCATAGTGATCGAGAAACGGTAGTACCTTATCGCTGCGCTCAATCGGGGCGAACAATATTACTCTTTGTACGCCTGCGGCTCTAAATGCTTCGAGTTTCGCTTCAGCAGGCATTTCATCTGGTAAGGTCCACATTCCGAGGCTGAGGCTCTCTGGATCGCGGCCTGCCTCGTCCATTTGTTGTCGTAAACGTGCGAATGCTGTAGCTATATCTGCATCTTCCATCGCAGCGAAATTTGGCATCCACCCGTCGCAATAGCGTACGACGCGCTTGCGTCCAGTTTCACTGAAAAAACCACCCAGAATTGGCGGATAGGGTTTTTGGATCGGCTTCGGATACATCCATACGCGGTCGAATGAGACATATCGGCCCTCGTAGGTTGACTCATCATCCATCCACAGCGTCTTTAACGCTCCGATCTTCTCACGCAATATTCGAAAGCGATGTTCAAACGGTGTGCCGTGGTTTTCCATTTCCTCTTGATTCCAACCGCCGCCGATCCCAAACAACACCCGACCTTCAGACAATATGTCTAGGGTTGCAACTTCTTTTGCTAAAGTGATTACGTCTCGCTGATTGACGAGACATACGCCCGTCCCGAGTTTCAATTTTTTCGTGACAGCGGCCGCGGCACCTAGCGCGACAAAAGGATCCATCATATCAACGTAGACTCGGGGTAGTTCTCCACCCAGGGGATACGGTGTTTTGCGGTTTGCGGGGATATGCGTGTGTTCGCCGATCCATAACGATTCAAATCCGCGCTCTTCGAGAGCTTGCGCCAACTCGATTGGTTGCATCACGTAATTCGTGTTGTAGCTGAATACACCGAAGTCCATCTGTCCCTCCAGAGCCTGTTATTTAGTGAACTAGGATCGCGTTGAAATTGATTCTATCGCAACGGTGGGTTTTCCATAATTGCGCGTACGATGAACAAGCATAATCAGGGCCGTTAGGGTGCGTTTGCTAGGTGACCGCCACGATTATCCACATGAACGTTACTGGCAGATATAGGCGCTGCGGTCTCGCTCAATTTGTTTTTATTTTAAGCTGTCCTTTATTTCTCTTCTTCAACTAAGGCAACTGCAGAGTCATAATGTTGACCTTTTGTTGCTCGATGCGTCTATGTTTTCGGATATCTGGCCTTATAATACATAATCTACGTCAAAGGCTTTAGTGGCTGCACGTGCTTGGTCCAAAATGCGGGACCTCAGGCCTCCCTGGTGGTCTGATTTATTTACTTATGTCAGAAGGACAATTACCCATGCCCTATACCCTGGGAGTGGATGTCGGGGGTACTTTTACCGACATATTTTTAGTTAATGAGGATAACGGCCGGATCTTCACAGCCAAGGTGCCGTCGACCCCAGAGGACTCATCCGTAGGCGTTCTCAATGGGATTGAGCGGGCGTGTGTGAGGTCAGGTATCGTTCCTAGCGAGATAGGTCACGTTATGCACGGTACAACCGTGGCAACCAATACCGTGCTTACCGGAACAGGCGCCCTAGTGGGCTTAGTCACGACACAGGGTTTTCGCCAGGTGCTCCAGATAGCACGTTCATATGTACCCGGAGGTCTCGGTGGGTGGGTAATCTACAATAAGAGCGAACCGATGGCACCGCTAGAATTGACGGTCGAGGCTGACGAACGTATTGGAGCCGATGGAGCTGTAGTACGGTCTCTGGAGGAGGACTCGCTTCGGCAGCGCCTTGAGTTCCTAAAAGGGCGCGGGATTGAGGCGCTTACAGTTTGCCTCATCAACTCGTTTGCGAATGCAACGCATGAGCAACGGATACGCGATATCGCGTTAGAGGTAATGCCGGCTATCCCAGTATCGTTGTCATCTGATGTCATTCCTGAGATGCAAGAATACGAGCGTGCGGTGACCACCGTAGCAAATTCATATGTCCGGCCCCGTGTGCAAACTTACATCGAAAATCTAACTCGTGAGCTTAAGACTCGCATGGGCGACGTTAAATTACACGTGCTGCGGTCCGACGGTGGGCTCGCTTCATCGAGCTCGGCGGCCGAATATCCTGTTAATTTATTGATGAGTGGTCCCGCTGGTGGGGTTGCAGGTGCGGTCTGGATCGCTAAACAGGCGGGTTATTCGAATTTATTGACTATCGATATGGGCGGTACGTCAACTGATGTCGCTTTGGTCCAAGATGGGGAAGCGCAGACTCGCCGTGAGACGACAGTGGGTGACGTCACAGTGCGTGCTTCGTCGATCGATGTGCGTACAGTTGGAGCGGGCGGTGGTTCAATCGCTCATGTGCCGGAGCTCACCGGGGCGTTACGAGTTGGTCCCCAAAGTGCGGGTGCCGAGCCGGGACCGGCGGCGTATGGTAAGGGTGGTACAGAACCAACGGTGACTGACGCCAATATGGTACTTGGTTATCTCCCGCAAAGTGCTTTGCTCGGCGGCGATATGCAACTTGATGGTAAGTCAGCGGCGAGCGCTGTGGAGAAAATTGCTGATGCCCTAAAGCTGCCGTTGAACAATGCCGCAGCAGGGATAATCGATATCGTCAACGAGAATATGTTCGGTGCGCTTCGGCTCGTCTCGATAGAACAAGGTTATGACCCACGCGATTTCGCCCTCATGGCCTTCGGTGGCGCTGGCCCGCTCCATGCGAATGCATTGGGACGACTGATGAGTAGTTGGCCGGTTATCATCCCCCCTGGTCCGGGCGTTTTGTGTGCTTCTGGGGACGCCACGACGCGGGTGCGTGACGAAGCCTCGCGCACCTTTATTCGTCGATTTCGGGATACCACTGCGGGAGAAGTGACCGAGATTTTAAATGGATTGGCGGAGACCGCGGCTACCAGTCTCGACGCAGAGAACGTTCCGCGCTCGGAACAGCGCGTGACCTATCAGGCCGATCTGCGTTATCACGGACAAGGCTTATTGCTGACCGTTGATGCCGATATCAAGGCGCTAGAGGCTGGCGGCCTCGATGCTATCGGCGAGCAATTTGAGGATGCCCACAAACAACTTTTCACTTTCGCCTTGGATGTGGATAAAGAGGTCGTGAATTTGCGTGCGGTGGTGCAAGGTAAGGCAACGATGGTGCCGGCCGAAAAGTTAGAACCAGGTGATGCGGACGCATCAAGCGCAATCCTCGCACAGCAGAATGTTTTTATGGACGGTTTTGATTACGAGGCAAATATATACGACCGCTCCAAGCTTAAGTCTGGAAACCGAATCGAAGGTCCAGCGATTATCACCGAAATGGATTCAACTAGTGTGATTTTAGCGGGGCACGCCGGCGAGATAGACGATTTTGGCAACATTATTATCCGCCCTATAGAGGCCTAAGAGGGATTCATCATGGCCGCAGAGCTGATCCAGAAGAACGCTACTCCGTTTGAACGTTTAGAACTCGATACCATCACTTTGGACATCATTGAAAATGCAATGAAGAACTTGCGCTACGAGATGGACGCGGTGTTATTTAGAACAGCGATGTCGCCGGGTATCCGAGAGCAGCACGACGAATTCCCTATGATCGCCAATTGCGAGGGGAAGATGATTGTCGGACAGTTTGGATCGTTCATCCATGGATTTATTGAAGGCTATGAGGGCACGATCGAAGACGGTGATATCTTTCTTACGAATGACCCCTATTCCTGTCGAGGTGCTATCAGCCACGCAAACGATTGGTTGTTGCTTATGCCCATTTTCAAAGAAGGTCGTTTGATCGCATGGGCTTCGATGTTTGGTCACATGACCGATATCGGTGGAAAGGTACCGGGTAGCCTACCCACAGACGCGCGCCAGATTTTTGAAGAAGGTATTTTGGTGCCGCCGACGAAGATCTATCGTAACCATGAACTGCAGGAAGATATCTTAAATATCATATTGCATAACTGTCGGTTACCTCATTGGAATCGCAGCGACTTTAACGCGATTATAGCGGCCTGCCGACTCGCATCGAAGCGGTGCAATGAATTATCCGAGCGCTTTGGAGATGATGAGTTTTATTCTGCCTTGGATGAATTGTTGGAACGAAATAAGCGAGCCATGGCTCAGCTAATAGCTAATACCATTCCCGATACAAAGCAATATTTTGAGGATTACGTCTGTGATGACGGTATGGGAATGGGACCTTATAAGATCGCGTGCAGTATGTGGCGTGAGGGTGATAAGGTCGTGTTCGATTTCGCAGAGACAGATCCGCAATCGGTCGGGTCGATCAACTTCTATCTCAACGAAGAAATGTTCAAGATGTTCGCTGGCGTGTTCATGATCATGGTGTTCGATCCACAGATTATGTTTAACGACGGCTTTTATGACTTGATGGAAGTGAGGATCCCACAGGGTTGTTTGTTAAAGCCGAACCATCCGGCTGCGCTCTCGTGTCGTACTCATGCCTTGGGTCGGATATTCGATGTCTTAAGTGGACTACTCGGTCAAGGCAATCCAGATTTCCTTTGTGCCGCCGGTTTTTCCGACAGCCCGCACTTTATGTACTCTGGATACACCCGTGAGGGCGAATGGTATCAGCTCTATCAGATCGGATTCGGCGGCGTACCAGGTCGGCCTGCGGGTGACGGTCCTGACGGACATTCACTGTGGCCAAGTTTTACTAATGTACCGAATGAATTCCTGGAATGTAACTTTCCACTGCGGATCGAAAATTATGTGACCTTGCCGGACACTGGTGGCCCCGGAAAACACCGCGGCGGCAATGCGCTGAGGATTAGCTACGGTTTTCTGGAAGATGGCGAGATATCTGTCCACGATGACCGCTGGCTCACCTATCCCTGGGGCGTTAATGGGGGTCTGCCGGGCCGCCGTAGTCGCAAGATCTTGGTTCGCGCTGACGGTAGCGAAGAACTCCTCCATTCTAAGCGCGATCGGATCAAAGTGTTGGCGGGAGATGTTTTGAATTTTGATACCTGGGGCGGTGGTGGCTGGGGTAGGCCGTACGAACGCGATCCGGTGGTTGTGGCAAAAGATGTCGATCGCGGGCTTGTTACAATCGAAGGAGCACGCCGCTACGGTGTTGTAATGATTGATGCGGTTTCGTTTGATGAGGTTGCTACGGAGAGGCTACGGGTGGAGATGCGCGCAGTGGACGCAGATCGCGAAGAGATATTCAATCGGGGCGGTACGATTGAACAACTCAAGGCGCTATGTCTTGAACAGACAGGACTGGAGCCGCCAGTGCAGCCGGAGTTTCAGATACGTAAAACGGGTTAGCTCAGTCGTCCATATCTAACCACTAAGAATACGGAGCAGCCGGAGAGTTAAAAAAAATCAAGATTCTTGTAGAATTACAAGTGATTCGGATAGAAGTCATTACTGGGGGAATGGAGCATGAGTAATCGATACGATAGCGCCGGGTATGGCGATCTAAACGTCGGCCTTGGTGAGCGGCCTGCGGTTGTCACCGTAGATTTCCAGTTGGCATTTACCGATCCGCAGTACTCTACCGGGCAGTCGCCGCATGTGCATACGGCGGTCGAGAATACCGCGACTTTGCTGAAGCACGCGCGAGCAAAAGGTTTGCCGGTGGCTTCTTGCAATGTTGGTTGGTGTGGCCCGGACGACATGGGTCACTGGAAAGTGCGATCCTTATATGACGGTAAATTTTTTATTGGTCATGAGTCTATGGCGCTCGATCCGCGGATCTATGAGCCGGGGTATGACGTAGCATTTACAAAGTCGGCGCCATCTATATTCTTCCAAACGCCATTAGTACCATTTTTAACCAAGCAATGTGTTGATACGGTTATTATTACCGGTTGTACGACGAGTGGGTGTGTTCGTGCTTCAATCAACGATTGCTTTTCCTACGGGTTCCGTACGATTGTTCCCGAAGAGTGTGTCGGTGATATGGAGAAGGGACCGCACGATGATAATTTGCGGGATGTAGGCCGCCGCTATGCAGACGTAATGAAGATGCAGGATGTAGTCAAGTATATTGATGAATTAGAGCCAAAAACGGAGCCGCTCTTGGCGGCGGCCGCTGCGCCTTGAGGCTCGAGGAATCTGAGCCACTGATATTTGGGTATGAAGACTATCGACAACTGATCGAACAGGAAAATATTATCCTTGTCTTTCGACCAGAGGCTTTTTATTCTGTGTTCTAGTCGCCCCGTTTGCCGTTCACATCTGATTTCGATTTTTTCACCGAATTTTTAACGTCGCCAGAGTTGCGAGTTGAAAGGAAAAGACAGTGCCGATCGCCAATATTAATAACCATCAAATGTACTATGAGATTCACGGAGAGGGAGAGCCGGCAATTTGTATCGGTGGTTGGGGCACTTTTTGTCATGGCGGTGAGCGTCACCTCGCGCGGGGCTTAACAGACGAATATGCCGTGTTATGTATAGATTATCGCGGTGTGTGTGATTCGGCAGACGACCTATCAATTGAGCCGACGATCGAGCTGCATGCCGCTGATGTTATCGGCTTGTTCGACTACCTAGGATGGACGGATGTTCGGTTTATTGGACTCGTTGGGATGGGGGCTTGTATCGCCCAGCGTGTAGCGTTGATGCGGCCAGACCTGGTGCGCTGCATGGTCAACATGGGTTGCTGGGTTAAAATGGATCCTTTATTGCAGGATCAACTCGAAATGTTTGTCACCGTTCATCGGGAGGCCGGCTTCCTTGAATTTCAGCGGCTGGTTGTCATGCAGTCATTTTTGCCAGATTACTACAATGGGAATCGGGATAAGCTGCTTGGGTATGATGGTGGATGGAAAGAGTTGCATAATAATTTCGAGACTCACCGACGTTTGGTGCAGGCTTGCATGGGACATGATACATCGTCCGAGCTACACAGGATTACGACACGGACGCTGGTGTTGCACGCGGGCAAAGATGTGATAACCGGCCCTCGCAGCACTGAGCCGCTGGAGCATGGTCTACCCAATGCTATTGGGGTGTTGATGGAAGATGTTGCACATGTAGTCGCTGGCCGTGAGCAAAAGAAACGGTTTTGCGATATTTTGTTACCGTTTTTAGCTAACAACTAGTGGTTCGTCTATTCAGACTAATGCAGCACTGTATCTAAAGTACTTGCTCAAACGTTTCTAGGTTCGGGTGGGCGAGGTAGGTTCCCTTAGGTGCACTTTTTTGGGCGTGTGCGCGGCGAAAATGGGCAGATTCGGTCCAGGTAACGAAGGCGGCGCGAGTTTCCCAGACGGTGTGGCTAGAATAGAGAAGGTAGTCGTCACCGTCTGGTACTTCAACGAACCCACCTTTTAGTAAGGCGAACGATTCAAAGCCTGGCACCTCTGCCAGATAGCTGTCGCGTTCTCGCCAGATCTTTTCGAACCCTTCCTCAAACCCCGGCGCGATTTTGAACCGATTCATCGCAATAAACATCATATTACTCCTCGAGTGTGGGCCCGCTATTAGTATAATTTTCTTGCGATTGCTTCGACATTCTCTAACAATCGATCGATTTCACGGCGCGTGTTATACATTGAAATACCGACTCGTAAAAGGCCGCCACGATCGACGAGTCCTAGTACTTCAAGCACCTTAATGGCGTAGAAGTGACCGTGCCATACCTGTAGTCCACTTCTAGCAAGTGTCCGAGCTACCTGCTCCGGGTTTTGATCGTTGACAGTGATCGATACGGTTGGCGCGCGCGGCCTCGCATCGAATTCCGGCCCCCAGACCTTGACGCCGGATATGTCCTTGACTGAGTTGTAATAGTATTGGGCGAGGTCTGTCTCGTAGTGATGCAGGGCATCCATTGAAGACACAAGACGTTCGCGGCGTGATCTCCCATTGCCCCACTTTTCAATGTATTCGATAGCGGCCGTAACACCTGAAAGTGCGGCGTGGTTCAGCGTTCCGGTCTCAATTCTGTATGGTGCCATCGCTTTTTGCGTGCGTAAGTGATCCGGTTCGATCTGGTTGAGCAAGCCGCTGCGCGAATACAAGATTCCAACATGGGGTCCATAAAATTTGTAAGCCGAACACAAAAGAAAATCGACGCCCAAAGCCAAAACGTCCAGCGGGAAGTGGGCAGCATAGTGCACAGCATCGACGACGAGGTAGGCGCCAACGTTTGTGCAGAGTGTTCGTACTTGGTTCAATGCGGTTACCGTGCCGATTGAATTGGATGCCATGCCCAGCGCTACGATCCGTGTCCGTGCATTAATATTATCGACCAGGTTATCCAAGTCTAGACGTCCGTCACGATTGAGCCTTACCTCACGGACTACTAATCCTTGTTCCGTTAGGTTCAGCCAGGGCCCGCGATTGGCCTCGTGGTCGAGTTGAGTGATAACGACCTCATCACCTGGATTCATCCCTCTCCCCAGAGCGTGACTTAGAGCAAAGTTTAGTGTTGTCATATTCGCACCGAACGAAATATCTGCTCCGCTATCCGCTCCGATAAAATCCGCAACTGCAGTCCTTGCGGCGGCGACTGCCGCAGTGACATCGACCGACGTTTGGAAACACCCATCAAAGTTAGCGTTGCGCTCTATATAGCTATCGTGGATGGCTGCGAGTACTGATTCAGGCACCTGAGTCCCTCCCGGGCCATCTAGAAACGCAACCGGATGACCGTTGATAGAACGTGTGAGTGCAGGGAAGTCCGCGCTGGCTTTCAAACTCTCTATTTCGGTGTAGGCCATGAGATTGATCCTAGAAATGTCTTTGCCGATGCGTGTACCCACGCTCTACTGCAACCGATGATTGTGCTGTAATTAATTCCATCATGCGATGGGCAAGCGACTGAGCGCAAGTATGACAAGCAATTGGCGCGACCCGCTCGGGTCTCTATACTGACCTGCTTGTCGACCTGGGATGGTAGGGGGAAACATGACAATCCAAGATGGTAGTGTTGGACAGCTTGGTTTCATAGAACGTTACGACTTGTGGTCTGAGGAGCAGGTGGCGGCGGCCGATCGGTTAAAATCGGAGATCGAGCAGCACGATATCCGGACTATACGGATTGCTTGGGGAGATCAACATGGAGTTGTGCGCGGCAAGAACGTCATGGCGCACGATTTTCTGTTAGCACTAAAAAATGGTGTTGATTTCCAAACGGCAACTCTGTTCATGGATACCACGAATAACTTTATTGCTACGATATTCAGTAGCGACGCCGGACTTGGCATGAATGCTTTGGCGGGAGGGCCAGACGCTATTTTAGTGCCGGATCCGATGACCTTTCGCGTATTACCATGGGCTGCACGTACCGGATGGGTGTTATCAGAAATGTATCTCGCAAGCGGTGAGCCAATGCCCTTTGATACGCGTCATGTGATGAAACGCCAGCTCAACGCTCTGCGTGATCTTGGTTACGATTACATCAGCGGATTGGAAGTTGAGTTCTATATCACCAAGCTAGAGGATGCAAAATTGTTACCGGAACAATCAGGTTGGCCACCTGATCCCCCGGAGGTGAGTACGATCGCCCATGGTTTCCAGTATCTTACGGAAGCGCGGCAAGACGAAATTGACCCAATTCTGCAGAAGCTACACGATGACCTTGAGTCACTGGGTTTGCCGCTTAGGACGATGGAAGACGAATGGGGTCCGGGACAGTGCGAATTTACCTTCGATCCGGTCCGTGGGCTTGGGGGTGCTGACAATATGCTGGTGTTTCGCAATGCGACGAAACAGATCTGTCGTCGAAATGGTTATCATGCGACATTTATGACACGGCCAGCACTACCTAATTTCTTCTCTAGCGGTTGGCATCTGCATCAATCGATCTGTGACTTGCATGGTGAGCAGAACTTATTCGCCAACCTCGAAGAAAATGACCATTCGTTGTCCGAACTCGGGCGACAATTTGTCGCTGGAATACTTGAGCACGCGGTTCCATCGTCGGTTTTCGCGACCCCAACTATCAACGGCTATAAACGATTCGTTCCGAATTCGTTCGCCCCTGATCGCATTACCTGGGCGCGCGAAAACAGAGCCGCGATGATTCGAGTTTTGGGTGGCCCAGGAGACTATGCAACACATATCGAGAATCGGGCCGGCGAACCTTCTGCCAATCCCTATCTCTATATGGCCTCGCAGATCGCCTGCGGCCTAGATGGCATAGAACGTCGCCTTGATCCAGGTGTGCCCGAGACCGCGCCATACGAATCCGAGAAACCAAAACTACCGGCAAGCCTAATGGAAGCCGTAGCATCACTGGCGAACAGCAAATTCTATCGACAGCGATTCGGTGATCCTTTTATAGACTATATACTCGCGGTTAAACAATGTGAGATTGATCGATTTTTAAAACATGTTACTGATTGGGAACAGCGTGAATATTTTGAGGTTTATTGAACGAGCGCAACTGATAGGTACTTTATGGTTTGGGTCTATTGACTGGAGATAATATGAGTTGGCGTGGTGAAAAGTTCGGTGCCCTGAGCACCGAAGAGATGGATGAGTTTTTGAATTTGCCGTGGATAGCGCGACTCGCCTGTCTGAAACCAGATGGTGCACCCTACGTCGTGCCAACGTGGTACCACTGGGATGGTGAAGCTTTTTGGGTGATTCCGCGTGCGCGTTCCGAATGGGCGCGATATATGGCCGACGATCCTCGGGTTTCCATCGTTGTCGATGAGCCAGACCCGCCAATCCGCAAGGTATTGTGTGAAGGTGAAGCAATCGTGGTCGAAGAGCCGATTGGACCGTATTTAGATAATGGCGAGAAGTCACTCTGGAATACGATCGGTGAAGAACATACAGGCCCACGCTATTTAGGCGAGAAGGCTGCCGAATATCGTGGCTCCGTGAATGTAGAACCATGTTGGACATTTAAGATCGTGCCAGAAAAGCTTACAACCTGGCAGGGCTTCGGTT
>CAYFFH010000065.1:0-11555 GCA_964342175.1 uncultured Enterobacteriaceae bacterium
TCGTGTTCATACACCCGCCGTTACAACACTCTCTGCACGACACACACCTGATAGCGGTTGTTGCTCGAGTCGTTTACGAAACGACAGATGTCTGTCTCGGTTGAGTGTGATGAGTGGTGACCAGATTTGATTCACCAAGCGTCGTCTAATCAGTGCGTACCACAATGGGTTGGCGCGTTTGTACAGATAACTCGCCGCGAGGTACGACGGCACTGCGTGCCAATCTTCCGGGCGTCGACGCCAGATCGAACCATGTGAGAACAGTGTTTTGTAGCACCACTGATACCCTGCTTCGAGTTCCTCGGGTGTTATGTGTTTGGGCTGGAACACGGCATGCGCGGTGTCGTATCGATTCCAGTCTTTGTGCAACAGTCGCCCCTCGCTCTCCATCTGCCGAAACAGCGGCGTGCCGGGATACGGTGTGAGGATGTGGAACGTAGCGCATTCAAGTTTCGCGTTTTCTACCCAACTGACTGTGCGCTCGAAAATGTCCGGACCATCGTGGTCAAAACCCAGAACGAAGCTACCGTTCACCTGGATGCCGTTGTCGTGGAGTACAGCTGTGCGTCGGAGATAGTCCTCCGGCGCTGGTGTTTTTTTCCGGGCCTCCAGCAGGTTGTTGTGGCCGAGGGATTCGTACCCGATGAAAACGCCTGTACAGCCCGACAGGGCCATCTCACGGACGAGTGAAGGATCTTCGGTCACGTCAATGGTGACTGCCGCAGACCAGATGATGTTCAACGGTTTTAGTGCCTGACACAGGCGGCGCAGATACTCCGGTCGTGATCCTAGATTGTTGTCGACAAACACACAGTACGGTTGACCGTCCGCTTCAATCTCCGCGACGACCTGTTCGACATCGCGCATGCGGTACGGCATTCGTAGACCATCTGTCGATAGATAGCAGAACCCACATCGATTGTGGCAGCCGCGTGTTGCGATCAGTGACGTAGTGGTGAGAAAACTCGGTTTTGGTAGCAGGTCACGACGCGGTGGTGGATCATCGCGATACGGCCGTGTGAAATCAGCTTTATAGGTCGGCTTCAGTTCACCCTGAGCGATGTCATTGAGGATTTGTGGCCATAGTGCGACGCCATCTCCAATTGCGATTGCATCGGCGTGCGGCTGAGCTTCCTCAGGACAGGACACCACGTGCAGACCACCTAGGACTACGATTGATCCCATAGCCCGATACCACTGCGCGAGCTCATACGCACGCTGAGCGAACGTCAAGTGCACGCTGATGCCGACCACTTCGGGTAGTGGATCGCTCGGCGGTACACCCTGGAGAAGATTTTCATCCCAGTAATTGAGCTCCCAGCCCGGAGGTGTTGCACCAGCAATGCTTGTAAGTGCCAGAGTTGGTGTGAGTACATGTTTACCGAAGCTTGCGATGGGATCCTTCGGATAAAACGGATTGAGTAGTAGCGCGTGCCGCCGTAACGGCACGCGCGCCTCCACGACCGGTAGTACTGGTGCCTCAACCATCGGTCGCGGAATGAATTTTCGTGTCATGGGTAGCCTCCTATGATGTTTTGAATGCATCGAGGTGTACGATCTGTCCGCGGTGACGCACCGCTGTGGGCCGTAGACCCTCTTCACGGAGTCGTTTGGCGACCTTGGGGAACAGCGTGATGTACTCCTCCTCCAGACTGATCAGCAATCCAGGGTGGACTGCTGCGAGTCGCGCCTTCGCCTGATCCAATCCTGACTCGGTGCTGAACGACAGGCTCAGACACGCATTGCAGGACACACCTGCATCGATCAGATTCTTGAGTGCGCGGTATGGCAGCTCATAGCTCGATGGAATTGCACCTGTGAGACGTGCGTACTCCTCAGGATTGGTACCCTTGATCGACACGCGTACGTGTAGGTTGCTGAATCTCGCGAGCTGCTGTGCGAATTCAGCATCGCTGAGCGTCATACCATTCGTTTCCAGGACGTACACGTACTCGGACTGGTCGACGAGTTCGAGTAGCTCGAACAGATGCTGCCGCCCGAGTGTTCCCTCACTGGCGGATGCGGAGATGAGTTTGTGACCGTGTTTTTTCGCACTCGCATCGAGTGCATCGAACACCTGTTGCGGTGTGTAAAATTTTCCGGTGGTGCCAGGCTTACGAACCGGCCTGTCGCTGAAACAGAATTTGCAGCGCAGGTTACATCCGACTTCAGTCGCGCTAGACGTGCCCCCATAAAACCGCAGGGGGCGCGCCAAATTCGCGTACTTCCGACGGTTGCCGGCAATGACCACCTTCTCGGTGGCCACTGCCAGTGCAATCGGATCGTAGCCGTGCTCGTCAGCTCGCGTCGTCATCAGATTTGCCGTACAGCAGGCTGTTCTGCATGTTGACGATGGTCTTCGTCACGCCTGGGATGACCTTACCCATGAACGTGTGACCACCTGACTTCTCCGCACGGGCCCACTCAGCACTCGTCAGCTCATCGAGGTTCGCCTCAGGGGCACGTGTGTCCTCGATGTGACGTGTGGCACGATGCAGCCGTTTCAGGGCCTTCGATTTCTCGTTGTACCCGAGCTTCGACTGCTCGACTGAGTCCTGCAGGTGATTGATCGTATCCCGCAGTGCCTCACGATCGATTGGATGTGGACGACCATCCTTGCCACCGACCGCGAAACTGAACCGTGCGGGGTCATCAAACCGAGATGCGTCCCCGTGGATCAGCTCCGACGTCAGCGCCAGTGCCTTTAATGTCTGAGGTCCACAGCCCTTGAGCATCAGCAGATCCTCAAAATTGTCGATCTCCTGTCCATGTGACAGTGCGAGCACCGCCCCCAGACGCTTTAGATCGACATCCTGATCACGCACCTCATGGTAGTTACCCATGGTGATCTCACGTGCAGCATCGAGCACTGCACGCGGCTCATCCTGAGTCATCTCAACGATGTGCTGACGTGCGTTATCCGCGCGTGAATCGGCCAGGTTCAGGATGGAGTCACCACGTTCGCCCACTATCCCAGTGTGAGGGTCATCGACGAACGATCGTACGGATGGCGAGTGCATGTGATATCTGCGGGCCCGTCGTGTCGACGTATCCATGCCCTGAGTTATGCCGCACCAATCTCCCTCATCGGTCAGGATGACATGCTGCTGATACAGGTTATACCCATCCTGAATCGCGTTATTGTCGACCCGTTTCGCGAGTTGGCACGAGCGCACCAGCTCATCACCATCGAGGCTGTGTTTGTCGGCGACCTGCTCGATTTGTTTCGGCGCGCGCCAGGCTGCTTTACCCTTACCGCCGAGCACGTACACACCGAGTTCGTCTCGAATCGGATTAATTTTCCGACGCAGTGAACCCAGTACTGCGGCCGTGACACCGGAGCTGTTGTATTGCATCCCAGACACTGCCCCGAGTGCCTGGAACCAGTTCGGATCGCTCATACGCGTGAGCAGCTCCGACTTCCCGTAGTTTTGGATCACCGACTCGACGACTGCTTTGGATAGCTCGCCCATGTGTTCGGTGAACCAGTTCGGCATGCGTCCGAAGTGCAGCGGCATGCCCATGGTTCCAGAAAAAGTCATATTGAACTCCTGTTCATGTGTGAAAAATCACCGACCAGCCCGCAATCTGTGAGCGACCGGTGACAGGTTGTAGGCCAGGTAGGGCCATGCGTAGCGCAGACTCACCTTCACGACGCCATAACGGCCTCGTATGCGCTTGTACTGCTCCATGGCTGAGATAACGGCGGCTGCCCCGACCAGAAACAGCACCGTGTACAACAGTTGAGAGGCCACCATCGGCCCGAATACAGCAGTGATTTCAGTCATATCATCGTCTCGTGTGGATGGAAAGGAGACGGTACTGCATCACTGAGAACAGTACAGTGAAAAAAAAGAGTCGAGTAACGTAGTGTTATAAACCGTTATAAAACAAAGACTTAAACAATTATAGAGGTGATTTGAGAGGTAATAACGTAATCAAATGAAATACATTAATGTATAGATAAGACACATACGTATAATTACGACGATGAAAACAGTCATGCTTGCTTGGATTGGTGGCACGGATCACGATGCCGCCGATGACAACAATAAAAAATCCCCTGGTCCGATTGCGCGCGCAATACTCAAACGAACCGAACTCGACGGTATTCATCTCTTAAACAATTACACGGACAGGAAATCTGCACCCTACAAGAAGTGGCTTCGTGCAATGACCGAAACGAAAGTACGTATCACCACGAGGGATGTGAAGCTCGATACACCGACCGAGTTTGGTGCGATCTATAGTAACGTTCTAAAAGAGATCGACACCGTAGTGGAACGCTATGGCAGTGATGTAAAACTTATTTTTAACCTTAGTGCTGGAACATATGGAATGGCCGCAGTTTGGGTCATTCTTCAGCAGACCCTATATCCGGACGCTGATGTCATTGAAGCCTCACCAGAAGGTGGCGTGAAAAAAGTCGAGGTGCCGTTTGATATATCGGCTGACTATGTCCCGGACTTGATGGATCGAATTAACCGCAGCAGGAATGAAGTTGACAGGGTTTACATCGAAGCGTTACTGGGTGGTGGTCCAAAATCAAAAGGTGAAGAGTTTAAAAACATCATCTATCGTTGTGCGGCTATGACAATTGCGATGGGTCATGCGCAGCGAGTTGCATCACGCAGTATTCCGGTATTGATTGAAGGTGAAGCAGGGACTGGCAAACACTTACTTGCTGGGTGTATGCACAAGGCAGGGCAACTTCCAGGAAACCTACAGCGGGTTGCCTGTGGTGCGATGCCTGCAGATCAACTCGAACAGGAGTTGTTTGGGTATGAAGAAGGTACGCGTAAGGTACGCCCGGGTGCCCTCGAAAAAGCAGGTAACGGAACCCTGTTTTTGAGCGAGGTCGATGCGCTCCCAGCAATGTTACAAGTCAAACTGCTTCGCGCATTGGAAGATAACGAGCTTACTCGGGTGGGCGGGAACAAAGCGGTAAAGCTGAAAAACGTTCGTTGTATATCGGCGACCAACCGACAACTCAATCGTTGTGTCGCAGAAGAAACGTTTCGCAGTGATCTTTATTACAAATTAGTCGGTGATGTAATCGTTTTACCACCGCTTCGTGAACGTACTGAAGATTTAGAGCCCTTGATTAAATTTATCCTTGAAGACGAAGGGGAAGTACTTAAACAAGAACGTGGTCTGGACGAAGTCAGACTATCGGCTGGTGCTAAGAATGTGATTAAACGGTATCACTGGCCAGGTAACATTCGTGAGTTACGGAATGTGTTGGTGCGAGTTGCGACACATACGGATCGCATTGAGATTAGTCCCGACGATATTCGATATGCGCTTCAACTTGCACCAGTGGAAAAGGACACAGAAATCCTCAACCGGGTATTCTCGGAAGAGTTTCGTCTGGAGGATGTCCTGGATGAAGTGTCACGTCACTATATCAACCGCGCCAAAGAACAAACTGGGGGTCGTATCACCCGAATGGCTAAATTACTGGGTTACGAGCATTATCAGATGCTCCGTCGGAAAATGGTGAGTCTCGGCATTCGTACAGATGGATAGGTTGCTAAAACGATTGTCGTCGATGGTCTATAAGGGCCTTAAAAACAAAGGCGTGTCTGTACCTACAGAACAGTATCAAAAAGCAAAAATCCGAAGTGCTGCAAAAGGTGAGTGGGGTGAGATTAAAGTTGCACTGTTAGAAGAAATTGGTGCCGCAAAATTCAGTAATCAAAATAGTCTATTCAATCGTCAGCTCTTAGAACGTATAGAAGCCATCGAGTCATCAAAATCAAGCTATCCGTTTTCTGACGCGTTGTTTAAGAATGGGTCGTTGCTCCATGACAAGGTAGCTGTCGGTGAACGTCCATCGCCCACACTCCGTTATCGGGTAGAGCAAGGTGGGGAAGCGACTAAACTGACTGACATCCAGCAAGATGCAGTCAACAAAGGCCGTACAGGCCATTTTCTTTTTCTGCTCGGGGCACCGGGAACGGGTAAGACCCGTGTCATATCAATGCTGATAGATGCATTCGTCAGTGGCGAACAAAGTACTTTGCTGTGCTGTCATAGTCGTGATGCGCTCGATCACTCTTTAGGACGCCTTGCGAAGACAACTCGGTCCAGCTCCTTTTTTCATAGTCATACCGTCGCTGCTATGGTGAAAGATCCCGCAAACACTTACGAGAATATTGTCATCGATGAAGCCGGCATGGTGAATCTGGCAAACGTGCTCAACCTGGCGACGTTTGCAACGAAACGAATGATTTTCGTTGGTGACCCAATGCAGCTACCACCGATTGTGCAAGGCGAAAGTGATAGTACGAGAAAGTGGCTGGGCCGTAACGTATTCCAACAACAATCTGATACAGACAATATGTCAAAGCTACTCGTTTGGCAGGATCGTAACCACGATATTTGCGTCTTGCTGCGCGAACAGTTTGAAATCCCCGAACGATTGTTCAGCATCATCAATCAAATTTCGTACGGCAATCAGCTTATCTGTCGAACGACAGGTCGAGGAATGATTTCGTTCATTGACACCAGCAAGCTCAATCCTAAATTAAAAGGCGGGGGTCGATCCCCAACCAATGAAGATCACGCTGACATTGTGATGGGACAACTCACGGAACTTCTTCAGAAAAAGTCTGTCACACCCGATGACATAGGAGTGCTGTCCCCGTTTAAGGCACAAAGTCGTTATCTTCAGCATCTCGCCGAACAACGCGGCCTGCCAGACGGTATTGAATACAGTACGGTGCATTCATTCCAAGGCCGAAATAAAAGCTGTATTGTCCTCGACTTAACGGCATCAAATGTCGATCACACCTTCCAGATTTTGAGTGACGACAACCGGGCGACTAGTTTGATGAACACCGCTCTTTCACGGTGCCGTACTAAAAGCTCGACTGAGGGGCGATTGATTGTTGTGGTGAACCACGACCACATGAAAGCCCGTTATCCAAATGGTACTGTCAACCATTTCCTAGAACGCCTTCGCTCCAGTGCCGATACATTTGACGAAGATCCTCCCATTTCAAAAGAGATCAATGACCTCACAGGGGCTAACACTCTGCGCTATGCCCAAACCACGGATAAGTTGATCGAAGAATTCGAAGCAGACTACAGAGCAGTAAGTACTGCGCTAGCTGGTTCGGAACTACCCGCGGAAGAAGCAGTCCACACGTTGATTTGGAATGTTTGTGACTTAATTCCAAGGCTGATCAGGTTGTGTAATCGTCTTCGACCTTCTGGTGCTGAAGAATTCTTTCGCACGACAGAAAAAAGTCCAGGGGAGATCGAACGCCTACCACTTGTTGCGCTACAACTCGCTGATCTATCGGAGGAGAAGCGTTATGACTTCGATGAGGAAGATTTCAAGACGGTAATAGATATCCTGTATCTAATTATTTATGAGTTGAGTAGGGATCCAGACTACAAAAAATCTGACCGAAACCCACCGGTTCCGATTTTTGTTCCTGACGCAAGGAACGACGAATCGTATGGGCGTATTCGGTTGTGGTTAAAAGATTTAAGAAACTATTACCGTCATGACACCACGGATAAAAAGCTCGATCAAAAAGAGTACTACGAAAAGTTGGTGAAGCAGTTTTTTAATACGGCGATTGGAAAATCTGAGGCGAGAACGTCAATCGATTATCTAAGGGCTGAATTATTTGTGTTCCATAAAGTTGTAGGTTATATAAATACCGTACGGGATAAGCTCAAAAATTAAGATGCTTAGTTTGGGAATAACAATAGTCACCTGGCACCGCTGTTTGCTTCTCATAACAGACTTCGATAAGAAATGCCCATATACCGTCAAGCACTCCATCTAATGGGTTTTCTCGACAGTGTTTGTCAATAAAAAATAGTATATTTTTTTCCCCAAACCCTTTTCTTATATCCGAAATGCCGTTGTCTTTGTAGAGATTGAATGCCGATAGAAACCCTCGAATAAAGTACTTGTGTTCGACAAAGTCCCAAGCGGCATATCCACTATCCGAAGCTTGTTCCTTTTGGTAAGCAGCTACGTAATCTGCACACTTCAATCCGTTGTAGTACATCGCCTCACCATTTCTATCAAACGATGTTGCTTGATGTGAAAACAACAAAGTAAAAATTAGGATTAGTGATGGTATTTTCATGATTGTCCTCTACCGATATGCATGTTCGCTCTATAGGGAGACGCTTAGGATCTCCAACCCACAGGACCATGGTCGTCGCAATACTTAATATCCCACGATTTAGATTGTTTTCGGTTCTTTAACTTGTCGGGGACATCAATAATAAAGTCTGTTTTTTGTTCGATTTCTGCAATTGAAGTTAGGTACTCGTCTAGCCGATGCTTTTTTGCCTCTTTATTATTCGGAATGATCCATGCGATTGCGTCTTCGCTGTGGAATATTACCTTCCAGAAATTCTCTGGCACCTCAACACTGTGAGACTCTAATAAGCGACTACTCGGACCCCAAATAGGTCCGCCTATAACAGTTAAGGGTGGGTAGTGCTCGCGGAAGCACTCCGTAATTAGTTCGGTTTGGAACCACGCACCTCTGTTCATAGGGCTTGCTTGCGGCAGAATGTTGACCATGAAATTTGTCTCAATTGCAGTCTCAACATCAACGTCCATGTGATTAAAGGGAACGAGGTGACCTTTGTCAAAACCTGGTAGATAACGGTTGTAAGTATCTGTGACTTTTTGTCGACAACGTTGGGGTAAATCTTCATCAAACCTGTAACTCCCAAATTTCTTACGATCAACATCCCCTGTGTCCCGGCCAACTTGATACTCAAATTTAACTGCGGCTCTTTTGTCGCAGTCGAGCCAGATTTTGTACCCCCGATATTGTTTTGGGTCCCATCCAGTGCTTGCGTCTACCGCTACATAAAACGGAACGAGTAGCAGAACCAATACAGCGAGGTGTTTCATCTAGTCGGTGTAGTCTTGATACTCAGACTCACCATCTACGTAGGTCATCGTGTCAGTTACGTTCCCATCTTTGTCGTAAGTCGTGTCGACCCCGTTCCAAGGGTCGCCTTCCCTAAGTTCGCCGA
The DNA here is from genome assembly GCA_964342175.1 of uncultured Enterobacteriaceae bacterium. GTDB lineage: Bacteria > Pseudomonadota > Gammaproteobacteria > UBA11873. The sequence continues at coordinate 9,025 of CAYFFH010000065.1, forward strand.
TAAATTGAGAACCGTCACTATAGTTCCACACGCCTTGACCGTGTGGCTCTCCATCCTTGAATTCGCCTACATATTCACTTCCGTGAAAGCTCCACACGCCTTGGCCTTGTCGCTCTCCTTCCTTAAATTCGCCCTCATACTTATCTTCATCCGGACCGGTCCAGGTACCGGTACCGTGGTACTCACCGCTTCTCCAGCTCCCAACGTATTTAGTGCCATCGGGGTAAATCATCGTACCGCGGCCGTGTCTTTTGTCTTTTAACCAGCGCCCTTCATAAATTGCACCGTCCGCCCAGGTATAGGTGCCCTCTCCATCAAACGGACCATTCTTAAATTTCCCGACGTATTTGTCGCCTTCAGCAAACGTTACGGTGCCATTGCCATCCCACGCGTCTTCCGACCATTCCCCGATATATTGGGTGCCATCGGGATAGGTCATGGTGCCGTAGCGCCGCGTTCCCCGACCATGTTTTTGACCTTTATGCCAATGACCTTCGTACTTCGCACCATCACCCCAGGTCATTACACCAAATCCTTCCATCTCATCGTAATACCACTCGCCTTCATATGTGGCCCCATGCTCATACATCCCTCCCGCTACAAAGGTCATGGTGCCTTGACCGTCCATATAGTCACCCAGCCACCCACCGTTATAAATGTCGCCGTCTTGATCAACCAATCGACCTTGACCTTGTCTTAGTCCGTTTTGAAATTCACCAACATAAACTGCACCATCGGGAAAAGTTAGTGTTCCGTGTCCGTATTCCGTACCCATTTCCCAACTGCCAACATATTTGAGTCCATCTGATTGCACGAATATGCCTTCTCCTTCAGGCACACCGTCTGATACCTCCCCAGTGTAGGAGCCACCTTTCCAACTGATTGTTGCGACCTCGTCACATAAATTAAGAAAAGAATTTTCGTCGTCATTAAATTCTTGAGGGCCCGCAGTGCTTATTACTAGGAGCATGCCAAGCAGCGATGTTCCCTCGCCATCTCCCTCATATACTGCACAGACACGGTACGCACCAGAGCCGACAGTCGTTACCAAAACACCCCGTACTTCGCCATCGTCCAAGATACCTGCCGACGTAAATTCTGACTCATGGGGGCCATCACCGAACGGGTCGACCGGTTTATCTTTAAAACGCCACCCCTCTTTAGCTAATACTACTTCTGGTTCGACAGCAGCATCGCAAATCACGATGCTGCCAGTACCTATCGACAAGCTTTCGACTTTCTGTTCCTTGTAACCTGTTTTCGTTAGAACGGGCTCGGCAAATTGAGCGAAATAACCAAACACCCCAAATTGCCTAGGTACCACACTAATAACTTGAAAGATGTCTACGGAATCGATCCCAGGTGGTAAGGAGACTTTTAGCTGACTATATTCATTAAGAATCGGTGGGGAGTATTCGAATTCAACAATCTCGGGACTTTCTTCGGTATCGCTTTCGCGAGCCGCAACACGTTCTGCATCCTCTAGCGTATCTAGTTCGTAAAACGAACCACTTTTTTTTGTGACTCGGTATTTGGTTCTTAAAGGTTCAGGCGATTCAGGCTTTGCAAACAAGGAATCGGCTGAGACATCCAACGTTGGGGATTTTCCTGCGTACCCTGGATCACCCAGAATGAGCTGACCATTTTCCGGAGTGACCGTTGCAATCTTCTCTAAGGTTCCGAAGTAAGGCGAATCTTTGGGGCCGAAATATTTCATTAGAAATAATCTGACTTAGCTGTCATGTTCACCAGTCAATTTATTTAGTATTTTCAGGGTATGGTTTTTACCAAGTTTGTCGCTATCCAATGTATCCCATACTTCGAATTGTTTTCCAGCTAGCTCCAGGATCGGATCTATTTCGTCAAGAGAATTAGAAATTTCTAACAACCTTTCACTCGAGACATTAGTTAGCTGATCTTTAATCTGGATAGCTGTGCGGAGAGTCTTAACGATCAACCCAGCTTCCTGAAACAGGTTATTGATAAAGTATCCAGGAACTTTAAGCTCCTCTATACCTTGTTGGACTTGTGATGTGGGATCTGACGAGTCATGATCTTTTGTTGGTAATTCATAATTCTCAGGGAAATAGATTTTCAACCGTTCGATAGATTCGAATATGGATAGTAATCTGCTATAGAGTTCTTCAACATCTATTTCTGGATACGTGGCGGGTGTGATCTCAACCGAATGTTCCGGCGCTGTTGTTCGGTTATATGTTTTAGCCGGAGGTAAAGACGCTCCTCGGGGTGGAGAATCCTTGAAAAATTTTTCCCGAGTAGTTTTGGCATGTTGCCACCCTCGGGACCAGTCTACTGATTGGCTTGTATCTTCATGCGGATTTTCTGATAACGGAACATCCAATCCGTACGCCCGTTTACCTTCATCAAATGCAGGATTGTTCTTCTTGGGTGACAGGTATCGCCAAAATTTTCGTATTAAAAAATAAGCTCCTATGGCCAACAGGAGCAGTGGAAAACCGACTTGACTAATACTTTCTAAAAAATTGTTAGAGTCCATATGTGGCTACTAA
>CAYFFH010000066.1:0-11463 GCA_964342175.1 uncultured Enterobacteriaceae bacterium
TTTTCGACAAAATCGTAATGCCACGTTCACGCTCAAGATCATTGCTGTCGAGCAGCCGCTCATACCTTTCGGATCCGCGCGTGAGCGAACCCGATTGTCGTAACAGTTGGTCCACTAGGGTGGTTTTCCCGTGGTCGACGTGAGCGACGATAGCGATATTCCGTAAATTATTGCTCATCGATTAGAGGCGTCCGGGGCAAAATGCGCGCATTATATAGCTAAATAGTATTCACCTTGTATCCGAGGAACCACCTCGTGCCGCGTTTCAAAAAGAGTAACGCGGCACTTGCTTGCGAGAGGAGTTCAGTACCAGAGGTCATCCAGAATGACAGATCTTGCAAGAATGAACCGATTGCCCTTTCTCTGAGGCTTTCCCGCCGTTGGCCGTTGTGTCAACAGGTCCAAAAGTTGGATGATAATGAAATGCCTAACTTAATAGAGGGTTGTAACCCCGATCGACGATCTCAGCTTTGCTCCCAAGGTAGTCCGTGGAAACGCCATCCGTTGGTGTTGCCCCGGTGCTTTTGTGCATCAGGCTCCCCTTCAAACCCGCCTTCGACGTTGAAAACTCGCGTGTAGCCGCTATTCAAGAGAGCTTGCCCGGCATGCAACGACCGTACGCCGCTTCGACACAGCATCAACAGCACTCGGTCTTTGTTAGTATTCCCATCATCCGCCAATTTAGCATCTACGTCTGCAACAAAATTTGGATTTTCGCTCCACTCAGGAAATTCCTTCCACGGTATGTGTATTGCGTTAAGTGGATGTCCGACGTATTCGAACTCGACCTTGCTTCTGACATCGATGAGACGAGCGTTTGGATCCTGATCCAATATGGTGCTGGCTTCTATTGGGTTGATTAACAAAATCTTTAGTTCTGACATCGCCATTCCCGTTGTGCTGATCAGCTTGAGCTATAATGTGGCAGCCGCGTGGAAATGTACATCACATAAGTGAAATCATTGAGCGTTTCAAAGGTTCCCAAGGTTCTTACTAACACCATGTTGTGCTAGGAGTGCAATGCGTGAATTTTAAAATGCCAAATTCGATAGCCGCCGTCGACATTGGGTCAAATAGCTTCCATATGGTCGTAGCCGATACGACAAGAGGTCATATTAAAGTTGTAGATAAAATGCGCGAAATGGTGCGTCTAGCAGCGGGTCTCGGGCCTGATAATCGGCTTTGCGACCAAGTGGTTGCCCGCGCGGTCGAATGTCTCCAGCGATTTGGTGAGCGATTGCGAGACTTTGATGCTGACAGCGTCCGTGTCGTCGGCACGAATACCTTGCGTAAGGTGCGCAATGCGGAAGATTTTCGAGCTCGGGCCGAAGCAGCCCTTGGTTACCCAATCGAGGTTATCGCGGGAAGGGAGGAAGCACGCCTCATTTACCTTGGGGTGTCACATGGGTTGCAAGATGAATCTGACCAACGCCTTGTCATCGATATTGGGGGCGGTAGCACGGAATTAATTTTGGGAAGGCATTTCGATCCCTTGATAATGGAAAGTCTCCATATGGGTTGCGTTGGTTTGAGTTCGACCCACTTCGCTGACGGTAAAATCACTGATACCCGGATGCAAACCGCCGAACTCAGAGCCCGCCAAGAATTAGAGCCAATTGAGGAAAGTTACCTGAAACAGGGTTGGCAATCGGTTATTGGAGCTTCCGGGACTAACCTCGCTATCCGTGACGTAATCGCTGCAAATGGTTGGAGTAAGGACGGTATTACCGGCACTTCGTTGGAACGGTTACGCGATGTGCTAATCGAGTCTTCGCATGTCGATAATATTACCCTACCAGGCTTATCCGAGGAGCGCCGGCCAGTTTTTCCGGGTGGCGTGGCGATATTACTTGGGATATTCCGTACATTCGGCATTGATCATATGCGGGTATCCTCAAGCGCTTTACGTGAAGGGTTACTTTATGATTTGCTTGGTAGGATTCAGCACGAAGATGTTCGTGAACATGCGGTTGATAATTTGATTGACCGATACGATATCGATCGTGATCAGGGTCGGCGAGTGTTCGGAACGGCAAAACATTTCTGGTTGCAGGTTGGTGAGGCGCGGGAATTCTCAAGCGGTGCCTTGGAGCGCATCCTGCGCTGGGCAAGTGCCCTGCATGAAATCGGTAGCGCGATATCCCATAGCCAATACCATAAACATGGCGGGTACCTCTTAACTCATCTTGACATGCCTGGTTTTTCGCGTGGGGATCAACGACAACTCGCCGTTTTGGTACGTGGGCATCGTAGAAAATTCCCATCGGCGGAATTTGATACGTTGCCAGACTCAACGCGAAAGCGCATCGAGTTATTGTGTGTAATTTTGCGCTTGTCCGTTGTGTTCCATCGCCGACGGAGCGAGACTCAGTTACCTTTTATCGAAATCAAGGCAGAAGATAGGAAAATTCAACTCCGATTTCCAAGTGGTTGGCTGAAAGAACATCAGCTAACTACTGCGGATCTCGAGCAGGAAATAATCTATTTAAAGGCGGCGAGCTATAAACTCAAAATCAAATAATTTTTGATCACGGACAGAGTTGTTCAAGCAGGATTTTCTGCGCATCGCGACGACGACCAGATTTTGACTTTATGCGTTTATAGGATCCATTAGCATTTAGTTCCCACGCGCGGATGTTGTCAGTTAGGTAGGGGTTTAAGCCCTGCTTAACAACCTGATCTCGTAAACTGTTTTCCTCCACGCGAATGCAAGTTTCAACCCGGTTGAAAAAGTTTCGATTCATCCAATCGGCGCTAGATAGGTAGACTTCATATTCCCCACCATTATAGAAGTAAAAGATTCGGGTGTGTTCTAAAAACCGGCCAACAACTGAGCGCACAATGATGTTCTCAGATACACCTTCTACCTGTGGGCGTAACGTGCATATCCCGCGTACGATTAATTCTATTTTTACTCCTGCACAGGATGCGCAGTATAGAGCTTTAATTACTTGTACTTCTGTCAGAGAGTTCATTTTTGCAATAATCCGGGCAGGTTGCCCTCCCTGGGCCGCCACGGTTTCACGTTCGATGAGTTCGAGTATTTTTTTATGCAGTGTAAATGGTGATTGCAGTAGCTTTTTGAGTTTCCCAGGGCGTCCAGGTGCGGTTATTTGATGAAATATTTTCTGTACGTCGGTGCCCACAGCTTTGTTACAAGTAAACAAACCATAGTCCGAATAAAGGCGTGCGGTACCGGGATGGTAATTACCTGTACCGAGATGTACGTAACGTTTTAATTGGCGCCCTTCTCGGCGTACCACAAGGATCATCTTTGCATGTGTTTTGTGACCGACGACACCGTAGACGACATGTGCGCCGGCCTCCTGGAGCTTCGTGGCCAGTGCGATATTATCTTGTTCGTCAAATCGTGCTCGAAGCTCAACGATGACAGTAACTTCCTTGCCGGCACGTGCTGCGTCGATCAAGGCTTTGGTAACCGGCGAGTTTGGACCAGTTCGATACAAGGTCTGTTTAATCACGACCACACTAGGGTCAGACGCCGCCTGACGCAGAAACTCGACTACCGGCGCAAACGATTGAAAAGGGTGGTGCAGTAAAATATCGCCTCGCTGGATAGCGTCGAAGGTATCTTTGACATTAATCAAACCGCGCGGAAGGCTTGATGTAAATGTTTTAAATTTCAGATCTGGGCGGTCGATCATAGCGGGTACCGCCATTAACCGAGCTAGATTGACTGGGCCGTTGCACCTGTAGATGGCCTCGTTTGTAAGATTGAATTCTTGTTGGAGCAGTTTAATCATTTCGAGTGGGCAGTCGTTTGCGACTTCTAAACGTACAGCATCACCGTATTGGCGTTGGTGTAATTCGCCTTCAATTGCACGGAGTAGGTCTTCGGATTCTTCACCGTCGACAAATAAATCACTATCTCGAGTGACTCGAAATTGATAACAACCTGTTACTTCCATTCCAGGAAATATGTCTTCGACATGGGCGTGGATTAGCGAGGATAAAAACACGAAATCATGTGATCCCCGCCCGCAAGTATTTGGGATTTTTATTATCCGGGGTAGTGCTCGCGGCGCTTGAACTATTGCGATCGCGCTGTCACGGCCGAAGGCGTCCCTACCTTCCAACGAGACAAGAAAATTGAGGCTCTTATTGAGTATCCGTGGGAACGGGTGTGATGGATCTAATCCAATTGGACTCAGTACCGGCATGAGTTCGCGATTAAAAAATCTTTTAGCCCAGCTTATTTGTTTCCCACCCCATACGGAACGGCGTAAAAAACGAACTCCTTCCTTATGTAAAGCTGGCGTGAGTTCTTCGTTTAGTATTCGGTATTGTTCGCTTACAAGCTCATGCGCGACCCTACTAATTTGTTTGATTTGATCTGCAGGTGTTATTTTATCTGGACCAGTTGGCCCCGATTGATAAACGTTTTGGTGGTGAAGGCCCGCTACCCGAATCTCGAAAAATTCATCTAGGGTGCTGCTCGCGATGCAAAGGAATTTAAGACGTTCTAGCAGCGGGTTAACCTCATCCTTAGCCTGTTGCAAAACACGGCGATTGAATTCGAGCTGACTCAGTTCTCGATTGATATAGAGTTCTGCCCTATTCAAGTTGACCAGTGTTTTTGCGTCCATCCTTTATTCCTGGCGTAGATTATTTCGATGATGGTAGACGATGGCGATTGTGTTCGAATCAAGAGAAAGGTTCCGGAGTCGAGCCGTTTTTAAGGACACTGACTATGATGCAATGCTTGCAGGTAGTCCTTTGGAGCATATGATAAATTTTGTGGAGGTTTATTAGGCCTGCGACGGTTATAGATTTCAAATGATAGAATTATACGGCTTAACCAATATAGATAGAAACTGGGGCGGTGGGATGTTATGGGTAAGAAGAGTGTAAATTCACTTAAGGGAAAAAATAAAACGAAAAAAAGAAAAAACGTTGTATTAACGGCAGACAACGCTGATCCACATGCCCTATATGAAAATTCTGTACAGGCAGTCGAGTCGGAAATTGATTTCATCGATGAGACTTACGAAGATCTGCGCGGGCGTCGAGCAAATTTTCTTCGCGAAGATTTTTGTGGTACCGCAAATACGTCATGTGAGTGGGTCCGTCGCCGTGAAGAAAACTATGCCATTGGAGTCGACTTGGATGAGGCGGTTATCGAGTCAGGGCGTAAGCGGCATGTTGCGAACTTAACCGACCATCAACGCGAACGTGTAGCGCTTATCAAGTCTGATGTTGTAACGGTCGAAACACCGCCACAGGACATTGTGGTCGCTATGAATTTTAGTTATTGGATATTTAAAGAAAGGAGCCGGCTACGAGAATACTTTGGCAGCGTTAGGAACTCGCTTACGAGAGACGGGATCTTTTTTCTCGACTGCTACGGTGGCTATGACGCATGCCATGTAATGAAAGAACATACGAAATATGACGACTACACCTATACCTGGGATCAAGCAGCTTACAACCCTGTTACTGGTGAAATTCTGTGTCATATTCATTTTAAATTTAAGGACGGTTCTCGACTAAAAAAAGCTTTTTCTTATGACTGGCGTCTCTGGACTTTGCCGGAAATACGGGAAATTTTGCTTGAAGCAGGTTTCAGTAAGGTCGTCGTCTATTGGCAAGGTTGGGACGACGAAGAAGAAGAAGGCGATGGCGAGTTTTTGCCAGTTGAAGATGCTGATGCCGACGCTGGTTGGATTAGCTATATTGGGGCCGAACGCTAGGAATTACAGCTCAGCGACACATCTTACATTCTTGTCTCTACGTTTAAAGGCCACTGTCACACGCGTGTCATAATGTGGCGGTCTAATCGCACTGTTTGAACCCAATGGGGTCATTTCTTGTTTAATGGAAAAATGGAGAGGGCGGTGAAAAAAATTATAGACGGTGTTGTATTGATAGCTGTTCTATTTTCGGGGACTGGTGCATTAGCCGGATCATCCCTCGATCATGCGTTGCCTGAATACACGAAGGCAAGTGGTATCTCGGGAAACATTTCGAGCGTTGGGTCAGATACATTGGCAAACCTAATGACGCTTTGGAGTGAAGAGTTCAAGCGATTATATCCGAACGTTAATATTCAAGTTCAAGCTGCGGGGTCAAGTACTGCGCCCCCTGCACTAACTGAGGGCACTTCAAATTTAGGTCCGATGAGCCGGAAAATGAAAGACAAAGAGATTGAGTCTTTTGAGAAGCGACACGGGTACAAGCCAACGGAAGTTCCCGTTGCAATCGATGCCCTTGCTGTATATGTCAACAAAGACAACCCAATAAACGGACTGTCAATCCCCCAAGTGGACGCGATTTTTTCCGCTACTCGAAAATGCGGCGCAGAGGGGAATATTGCGTTGTGGGGAGACCTAGGACTGTCCGGTGAATGGTTGAAGCGGCCTATTCAACTCTATGGCCGAAATTCTGTATCTGGTACTTACGGCTATTTTAAGAAGAAAGCCCTCTGCAAAGGTGACTATAAAAATTCGGTGAACGAACAACCTGGTTCCGCTTCCGTTGTTCAAGGCGTGACTAAATCTATTAATGGAATTGGCTACTCTGGGATTGGATACCGAACGTCTGGAGTGCGCGCAGTGCCCTTATCTAAAAAGAGCGGCGGTAAGTTGGTTGAGGCAACCCCAGATACCGCAATAGCTGGGAAATTTCCGTTGTCTAGGTTCTTATATGTTTATGTCAACAAGCATCCGAACAGGCCCTTACCACCGTTGGAGCGTGAGTTTGTTCGGATGATATTAACGAAAATAGGTCAACGGGTCGTAATAAAAGATGGATATATACCGCTGCCGTTCAAAGTTGTGCAAAAATACGAGTCGCTGTTTAGCAGCTAGATCCCAGTCTATGGAGTGACCATGTGCCAAAAGCTTTAAGTGACGCGGTAGAGCGGCGACAGAACCGCCACCGTAGTTGGCGCATGCTAAAAAATAGCGCCTTCGGTTGGACGATGGCCGTGGGGGGCATCGGTGTGATCATCACGATCGTGATGATCTTCTTCTACTTGTTTTATGTCGTTGTACCGATGTTCTCGGCGGCAAAAATCGAACAGGTAGCAAAATATCAGTTGCCACTCAACGGAAAAGAGATCGTGCATCTATCGATCGATGAGTATACCGAAATCGGTTTCGCAGTTACTTCTGAAGGGTACTATTATTTTTTTGACGCTGATACTGGGTCGCCGATTACAGAAGGTTACATCTCAGGTAGCGGAGAACGTAAGTTACTCGCCAGCGCTAGCGGCGATTCTAGCGAGGGATCAATTTTTTTAGCCGTAGACGATAGCCATTGGATCGTGGTTCGGCCGCACTACGCCCTTAGCTATCCTAATGATAAGCGACACATCACACCTTCGCTAAGCTATCCATTAGGCCGCACTCCAATCAGTCTCGGTTTTGGCGATGATGAATCGGTCGCACTGATTACGGGAAACTCCGGTGTGGAGGAAACCACTATCGTTGCGGCAACTTCGGATGGTGCATTGGTATTAACTCATGTTTTAGTTGAGGCGTCGCTGCTAGGTGACGAGCAGACCTTAGAGACCACCCATGTGAGATTGCCTCGGATCGACTACGCGGTAGAGTTTTTGTCGATCGATATTGATCAGCGAGAACTTTATGCTGTTTCGAGTGACGGGCAGATCAGTTATTTCGATATTCAGGACAAAAATGATCCGCGTCTACTGGACCTTATCAATGCAACTGCGCATGGTGGAAGCGTAACGTCAATAGCGTTTTTAAGCGGCGGGATTTCGATTTTGGTAGGCGATTCGACCGGGCAGGTTCAACAATGGTTTCCAGTTCGTGACGAGAATAACAATTACTCCTTAGAACCCATTCGAAGTTTCCAGGTCTTCGATTCGGCAATCATAAAATTAGTGCCGGAATATTATCGTAAGGGATTTTTAGCTACTGACAGCAACGGATATATCGGTTTGTTTCATACGACCGCGAGTAGAGTCTTGTTGCTTAAAAAGATCGGGACCGAAAAACTATCAGCCATAGCAATAAGCCCACGCGCCGACGGGATGCTTAGCGTGACCGACGGTGGAACGCTTACGATGAGTCGGATACAGAATGAACACCCTGAAGTGTCGTGGCAATCTCTATGGGGTAAGGTTTGGTACGAAAGTCGGAGCGGACCAGAGTATATATGGCAATCGTCGTCCGCTAATAGTGATTTTGAACCAAAATTTAGCCTTACCCCACTAACGTTTGGTACCGTTAAAGCGTCGTTTTATGCCATGTTATTCGCGATTCCTTTGGCGATTTTCGGCGCTGTCTATACTGCATATTTTATGACCCCAAAAATGAGGGCTTTTGTGAAGCCCTCGGTCGAAGTCATGGCAGCGTTACCAACGGTGATATTAGGGTTTCTTGCCGGACTTTGGTTAGCGCCTCTAATCGAAAGCTATCTAGCTGGAGTGTTTCTTGCGTTTATTCTGGTCCCATTATCCTTTGTGCTAGTTTCATTTTTGCTCGAGCGGGTTCCCCAAAAAATGCGAGGTTTGGTGGCCGATGGGTGGGAGGCTGCAGTCCTGGTTCCGGTAGTGTGCGTCGCAATTTGGATATCTCTCGCTTTAAGCCATACGATAGATGCGACATTTTTTGACGGCAATCTACCACTGTGGCTATTTACTCAATGGGGTATAAGTTACGACCAACGCAATTCCTTAGTCGTTGGAATGGCCATAGGGTTCGCTGTTATCCCTACAATATTTTCAATTAGTGAAGATGCGGTCTTCGGTGTGCCAAGGCATCTCACCTCTGGATCCTTGGCACTCGGAGCGACACCGTGGCAAACGGTAATAGGCGTTGTTATCCTCACCGCCAGCCCCGGCATATTCTCAGCAGTGATGATCGGTCTGGGGCGTGCTGTTGGGGAAACCATGATCGTCCTCATGGCGACCGGGAATACGCCAATAATGGACCTTAATATCTTTGAGGGATTTCGTGCCTTGTCGGCTAATATTGCAGTGGAAATGCCTGAATCTGAGGTCAATAGTACGCATTTTCGGGTTTTATTTTTAGCGGCTCTCGTACTTTTTCTAGTGACTTTCGCTGTCAATACTGTCGCGGAGATCGTGCGTCAAAGACTACGCGTCAAATATAGCAATCTGTAATAACTATCGTGAAGAAATTAGAGACAATGAATATTTGGGTGCGTAGCGGTAGTCCGTGGGTCTGGCTTAGCGCTGGCATGGTGAGCCTCAACCTGGTCATGGTGTTTGGCTTGCTATTGTTAATAGCGGTTCGTGGACTTGGACATTTTTGGCCGGCGACGGTGCAGTCGATCGAGGTGAATGACCGAGACGGCCCAGTATTCACATTATTGGGCAATATTGTAGATGAAGAGAAGGTCGGCGCGGGGCGAGTCCGCGATCGCGGTGGTTACGTCCCTGACGGCGTTAAAATCATTAGCCGCCACCTCATCAAATCGGGCAATCGCGATATCGTCGGTGCGGATTTCGTTTGGGTAAACGAAACTGATGTTCGATCGCGTTCCACCCCGCGCGATGCGGTGGTCCTCGAGCGCGACGAATGGGGTAATTTCTACGGCTTTCTAATCGATGTAAAACAAAATGGAAAAGTAGTCGCCGATGGAGACCGTGCGTGGGACGTACTTCAACAAAGCATCGCGCGTAAAACAGAATTGGAAGCGCAGATCCACCGTATAGAAAAAAAAGAAATCGGGAAAATAAACTATTCGATGGAGCGCATACGGTTACGAGAGAAAGGACTCCTGCTTGACGGAAACAACGACAGGCTAGCGTTTGAAATCCTAGCGGATGATCGGGCAGCGCTCGAAACGCAATATGAGAAATTCAATACTAAGCTTTCGAACCTGTACGCTGAGGTAGGACGCGATACTATCACTGTAAAGACTGTCGCCGATCAGGTGGTCGAGTTGCCGACTGCTGCGCTGGTACGGGCATTTCGCCCAAACTCTATGAGTTTTGGCGCAAAAGTTGCCCATTATGGTGCAAAAGTATGGGAATTTGTCTCTGAAGAACCCCGTGAAGCAAATACGGAAGGTGGTGTGTTCCCAGCTATATTCGGCACGGTCTTGTTAGTTCTTTTGATGTCTGTATTTGTTACCCCGTTTGGTGTTATTGCTGCGATTTACCTGCGTGAGTATGCACACCAAGGGATTTTGACTCGGATAATTCGAATTGCGGTGAATAATCTGGCAGGCGTTCCTTCAATTGTCTACGGCGTATTCGGTCTCGGCTTCTTTGTCTATTTTCTGGGTGGTAGCATCGATCAGCTCTTTTACCCCGAGGCGTTACCAGCGCCGACTTTCGGTACGCCGGGAATACTATGGTCTTCGCTCACCCTAGCAATATTAACCGTGCCTGTTGTTATTGTTTCTACCGAGGAAGGCTTAACCCGAATCCCCCGAGCGATTCGAGAAGGTAGTTTGGCACTTGGGGCGACCAAGGCAGAGACGCTTTGGAGAACAGTATTACCTATGGCAACCCCGGCGATGATGACAGGGCTTATCTTATCTATCGCGCGTGCGGCTGGTGAGGTGGCGCCGCTAATGATGGTAGGAGTGGTTAAATTAGCACCATCTCTTCCACTAGATGGCAACTTTCCCTTCTTGCATGTCGATCGCAAATTTATGCACCTTGGCTTCCACATCTACGACGTCGGGTTTCAGAGTCCAAACGTAGAAGCGGCGCGGCCTCTAGTATATGGAACCGCCTTGCTACTGGTTATTTTAATCGTCACATTAAATATTGCTGCCATACGCATTCGCAATCGATTACGAGAGAAGTACAATGCCGCAGATGGTTGACGCTTTTTCAACGCATCAAACATGCCAGCGAGGGCGCGAAAGGCGTGAGTGAACCCCAAGAAAAACTAAAACCGATGTCGTCATCTATAGAGAACGAACATACCCGAACGGATTCTAGGATGCCGATAGACTTCGGTGACCGAGATATATGTTTAACGGTATCCGATCTAAGTTTGTACTACAGCGAAAATCAGGCACTCAATGGGATTAATATGGCAATCCCAGAGAAGATGGTAACTTCTTTCATCGGGCCAAGTGGTTGCGGAAAATCTACTTTGCTTCGGTGTTTTAACCGAATGAACGATCTGATAGACGGGGTCGCTATTAGCGGATCAATATATCTCCACGATGAAGATATTTACGATCCTGAAGTCAATGTTTCAAATCTCCGCCGCCGTATCGGTATGGTGTTCCAAAAACCAAATCCGTTTCCAAAATCAATTTATGAGAATGTTGCCTACGGGCTTCGCATCCAGGGTATTAAAAACAGGCGCGTGCTAGATACAGCAGTCGAACGTTCTTTGCGTGCCGCTGCTTTATGGGAAGAAGTAAAAGACCGGATCCACGAAACGGCGCTCAGTCTATCAGGGGGTCAACAACAACGGCTTGTTATCGCCCGCGCGATCGCAATTGAACCGGAAGTCCTTTTGCTTGACGAACCAGCTTCTGCTT
>CAYFFH010000067.1:0-11459 GCA_964342175.1 uncultured Enterobacteriaceae bacterium
AAGACTGGCCCTATCCCCATTTCGTCAGGCTCGCAACCTGCGACTGCAAAACCCCTGAAAACTCCTAACGGTTGTAGACCTTTTTGTTCGGCCCGTTTATCGCTCATAATTACTTGAGCTGATGCCCCGTCAGAGAACTGGCTTGCGTTTCCAGCCGCGATTACTCCACCTTCAATGGCTGGCTTAATTTGCGCTACCCCTTCATACGTCGTACCCGGACGGATACCTTCGTCTTCCGTGGCAGCAACTTCTTTTATTGTTTCCGTTCCGGTCTCCTTATCGATCAGCTTCATTTGCGTCTTGACTGGTACTATCTCATCGGCAAATTTGCCTTCTTCTCGGGCTTTTGTAGCCTTATTCTGACTATCGACACCGTATCGGTCTTGTTCTTCACGTGAGATTTTATAACGCTTAGCAACCGTTTCTGCGGTTTGTAGCATCGGCCAGTAAATCTCTGGTTTATTCTCTGTGAGCCAAGGATCAGTGAGCATATGCAAATTCATTTCGTTTTGAACGCATGAAATGGACTCGACTCCTCCTGCGACAAAAATATTTGCCTCGCCACTGATTACCCTTTGCGACGCAAGTGCGACGGCCTGTAATCCGGATGAGCAAAAGCGATTAATTGTCATGCCTGACACAGTGATTGGTAGACCTGCACGAAGTGCAATTTGTCGTGCTATGTTTGAACCGGTTGCACCTTCAGGGTTTGCGCAACCCATTAAGACGTCGTCTATTTCTCCAGGTTCAAGATTTGCGCGACCTATAGAGGACTGAACAGCCGCGGCGCCAAGCGTTGCGCCGTGTGTCATATTAAAGGCTCCCCGCCAACTTTTGCATAATGGTGTCCGAGCGGTAGATACAATTACGGCCTCGATCATTTCAGTGTTCTCCAGAATTTGTAGTGCGGTATCATAACCTTAAATTGTTGTGAGATTCAGCGTGCCACCTCACGTTGTGTCTATAGTGACTGCATCCTGCGGGAAAGCGAGATTATGCTTATATTTCGACAGCTATTCGACCAAGATTCATACACATACACTTATTTACTCGGTGACTCAAATTCTCGTGAAGCAGTAATTATTGATACCGTGTACGAGCAATCCACACGGGATTGTTCACTAATAAATGAACTAGAACTGCAACTACTTCATGTTATTGATACGCACTGCCACGCAGATCATGTCACGGGCGCGTGGCTTATGAAATACCAGCTAGATGCGAAAATTAGTATCTCGCGGCATGCAGGAGTTGAAGGAGCAGACAATGTATTAGTGGACGGCGATCACATAAAATTCGGATCGCGATATCTCCAAGTGAGAGAGACGCCGGGTCACACGAGCGGTTGCGTTACCTACGTTCTTGATGATGAGACAATGGCCTTTACCGGTGACGCCCTGTTGGTTCGAGGGTGTGGCCGTACCGATTTTCAACATGGCAGCCCGTCCACGTTATACAAATCAATAAAAACTCAGATTTTAACCCTTCCAAACTCAACAAAAATATATCCAGCACATGACTATGGCGGCGTGACGGTGACGTCGGTCGCGGAAGAAAAGCAATTTAATCCCCGTGTCGGAGGACAATCCAATCAGAAAGACTTCGTGCTTTATATGAATAACCTCGGGCTACCACATCCCAGGAAAATCGACGTTGCGCTGCCCGCGAATCTTAATTGTGGGCGTCCAAAGAATGGCCGCATTAATGATGAATCACCGGTGTGGGGTCCGCTCAAAAAAACCTTTGCTGGTGTGTGGGAAATCGATGCACAATGGGTCCTCGAAAATCTCTCGGAAGTGATCTTGCTAGACGTCCGAGAACATGACGAATTCGAGGGCTCTCTTGGGCATATCGTTAATGCGAAAAACATTGCACTCGGTTCGCTTGCCAGTCGAGTCGACGAAATTGACTTGCAGATTCCTGTCGTAACAGTTTGTCGATCCGGCACCCGGTCTGCCCAAGCAATCTCTCTATTACAACAGGCCGGAATCATTAAAGCAGCGAACTTGAGCGGCGGAATGCTTCGATGGCGGGATCGTGGTTATCCAGTGGTTGGGGGAGCTAGTTAAATCAACGGGAGCCTCATAGTGAGATACGCGATTATTGCTCTAGCGATTTTGTTTCTCGAGACGGGATGCGAAGATATTGGTACGAATAATGTACAGGCTGACCTGCCAGTAAGTCACGGCAGCGTCCAGGCAGGTCATGGGAGCCATGTGACAATGGGTGGCAAAAAGCTACCACTTTCTGGTTGGGGGAGGATAGAAGTTGGGAAACCATTGCCGAGTGCCGTGGTTACATCTAGCGAACTAAAAAATGTCAACATTGCGAACTTTAACAACGCTATTCGAATCATCAACGTAGTCCCATCATTGGATACGCCAGTTTGCGAAAAGCAGACCCATTACTTATCTGAGGAGAACGGCGAATTAGAAGAGAGTGTTGAGCTGATCACGATCAGTATGGATCTGCCATTTGCGCAATCGCGCTTCGCAAAAGAAGCGAAAATCCGCAATGTCACTTTTTTATCGGATTATAAAAACAGATCGTTCGGAAATAATAATGGGCTGCTAATCGAGCCCTTGGCATTATTAACACGCACCGTTATCGTCGTGGACGAAGGGAATATTGTGCGATACCTGCAGATCGTGCCCGAACTGAGAGCATTGCCTGATATGAAAGCCGCAATGGCAGCAGCACGCGCACTGCTTTAAATGCACCACAATTAAGCATAAACCACAGATTAAACCTAACCGCAACTTACAGTGTGTTTACACCATGCTCTCTTTAAACACATCTGGGGCAGCGGAATTAATCTTTGCGTCTTTAGTCCAATAGCGCTTGGCCCAGATTCCGTTATAGGCCTCGCCCTCGACCGGCATACGCCATGTTCTCACTTCGGAATCAGCTAAGCTCAATGAGCACAGGGCGCGTGGTTGGTCGTCTGTCCCATCGACGTAGGCATTAGCATCTTCGAGTGGAATATAACGTTGTGCGATTCGCCGGTAACGGTCCCGCCAGAGGTCATCGTTGCCAACGTCGTACACAAGCTCCGCGTTACCCCGAATTACCACTTTACGGTAAGGCATGCTCTGTTCGTCGACACATAATGCTATTCGAGATTCATGACGAATATTTTCTAGCCATTCCGAATGCTGCCGTGGAGTAAACCAGATGCGCCCTTCTTCGTGGACGAACCAGATGGGTGTGGATAATGGAGCCCCGCTTGCATCAACGGTCGCAATGTTCATCATGAATCCGGGTTCCCTCAAAAACGTGTCCCGCTCTGACTCTTTCAATTTAGGCATAATGCTTTCCTCATTTAAGTTCGTCGCCGTTTGTTTGTTGAGCGCATTGTACTTTGCCCAGGTTTAGGTTTCCTCCCCGATCCCAGCTTGCGTTGTGCATCCACATGCTCGCTTCGGGTGTGAGTCGTTCGAAACGGTTTACCTTTCTCCACACCACGCCTACCTTCCGAACGATCTCCGGTCCCTATTGGTTGATAGCTCGGGATTAAGTGTCGCTTGCCGTTACCAATGAGATCGGCACGGCCCATGCGCTTCAACGCATTCCGGAGTAGGGGCCAATTATTCGCGTCGTGGTAACGTAAAAATGCCTTATGTAGGCGACGTACTTTTAATCCTTTAGGTACAATTACCTCCTCACTGCCGATGTCGACTCGACGAAGTGGATTTTTACCTGTGTGGTACATCGCAGTTGCGGTCGCCATGGGCGACGGTAAAAATGCTTGCACCTGGTCTGCTCGGTATCTGTTGCGTTTCAACCATAACGCAAGATCAACCATGTCCTCATTACTAGTACCCGGATGCGCAGCAATAAAGTATGGAATCAAGTATTGTTCTTTCCCAACCTCATTGGAATATCGATCAAAGAGCTCTTTGAATCGATAGTAGGTATCAACTCCAGGTTTCATCATTTTCGATAAAGGGCCGTCGGAAATAGCCTCTGGCGCTATCTTTAGATAGCCACCAGTGTGGTGTTGTGCTAGCTCCTTGATGTACTCGGGCGACTCGATCGCCAAGTCATAACGCACGCCCGAGGCAATCAAGACCTTTTTTATTCCTGGCAATTCCCGCGCACGCCGGTAAAGTTTAATGAGTGGTCCATGGTCCGTCTTTAGATTGGAGCATATACTGGGAAATACACACGATGGCCGACGGCAAGCCGATTCGATTTCTGGTGTCTTGCAAGCCAAACGATACATATTCGCAGTAGGGCCACCGAGATCAGAAATAACACCAGTAAATCCAGGAACTTGGTCTCGGATCGTCTCGATCTCACGGACCACCGAATCCTCTGATCGATTCTGAATAATTCTGCCTTCATGCTCCGTGATGGAACAAAAGGTACAACCCCCGAAACAACCCCGTTGAATAGAAATCGAAAAACGGATCATTTCATAAGCTGGAATCCTTGCCTCACCATAACTCGGGTGTGGTTGGCGCATAAAGGGTAATTCATAAACCGCATCCATTTCCGAGGTGCTAAGCGGCAAAGGCGGTGGATTCAGCCAGAGTTCAACATCACCATGGCGTTGAATTAATGCTCTTGCATTACCGGGATTCGACTCTAAGTGGACAATACGAGACGCATGGGCGTAGAGCACCGGATCCTTACGCACCTGATTGAACGCCGGCAACCGAATGACACTCGAGATGCGATCGGCGTTTGGTACTCGCCGACTAAACTTTACGATCTTAGCGCTGTCATCCAAGTTTCTTTTAGTATCTGTGCATTGCACATCTGGGGCACTATCTGCAGCATATGGATCGATAGCGGGCCCTAATGGGCCAGGCCTATCTAAATGTGTGGAGTCAATCTCAGTCCAGCTAGAAGGCGTTTTTCGGATAACAAAAGCCGTACCGCGCAGATCCGTAATATCTGAGAGCTGCTGCCCTGCAGCTAGTCGATGACTGATTTCGCATAATTGACGCTCGGCGTTCCCGTATATCAATAGATCAGCTTTAGCATCAATCAAAATCGAACGGCGCACCTTTTCAGACCAGTAATCAAAATGCGCAACTCGCCTTAAGCTCGCCTCAATTCCCCCGATAATTATCGGCGCATCTTTAAAGGCCTCACGGGTGCGTTGTGCGTATACAATAACGCTCCGATCGGGACGTTTCCCCGCTTCGCCGCTTGGTGTATATGCGTCATCGCTTCGAATTTTCCGGTCCGACGTATAACGGTTAACCATCGAATCCATATTCCCCGCGGTAATGCCGAAGAAAAGGTTTGGGCGACCAAGCGCACGGAAGGCATCAATATTTTTCCAATCAGGTTGTGCGATCACGCCTACTCGAAAACCTTGCGCCTCGAGCACTCGCCCAACGATGGCAGCGCCAAAACTTGGATGGTCGACATATGCGTCACCGCATACAACAATGACGTCGCAGCTATCCCATCCGAGGTCATCCATTTCCGCCCTTGTCATAGGGAGAAACGGTGCGGGGGTATGACGATGCGCCCAGTATTTCTTGTATGAAAAGAGTGGAGTGGTCGATTCCATTTAATCTAATAAACCTTGGAGATTTCTATAAACCTATGCCTGCGCAATAAAACACATGACAATAGACTTGCTTGTTGGGTGAAATTTTATTCAAGTAACGAATCCGGATGAATAGATTATGACAAATAAGATCCCAGATGACTTCAAAGATTTATTAAACAAGAAAGCCCTCGCTGATCTCGCCACGATCATGCCCGATGGGAGCCCCCAGGTAACGCCAGTATGGTTCGATGTCGATGAAAATCAGCTCCGAGTTAATTCCGCGAAAGGTCGCCAGAAGGATCGTAACATGCGAGCTCGTCCTGCAGTCGCACTAGCGATCATCGATCCAGATAATCCTTATCGCTATATGCAACTCCGTGGAATCGTGATCGAGATAACGGAGGAGGGCGCGAATTCGCATATTGATGAGCTCGCGCATACGTACCTAGGTACAGATTACCCGAACCACAAGGATGGAGAAACACGCGTGACCTATACTATTCAGCTCACGCATGTCTCGACTTTGGGATAGAGAGCGGTTCCTATGTCTGTACAACTAACACTGCGGGTGATCAAGCCCAACTTCGTTGCAGAGATCGTCGGATTAAGAGCGGATAGTACCTTAAGTGTTCAACAGGTAAAGGAAATTAAAGTCGCTTGGGCGAAATATCCAGTGCTCATTTTCCCAGATCAGATGTTCGAACCAACCGATCTTATGTCCTTTTCAAATCAACTCGGTGAATTTGGCGTAGATCCATTCGTGCGACCAATAAGTCACCACAAACATGTCATCGAAGTTCGGCGCGAAGCTGGGGAATCGACTCCAATTTTTGGCGCCTCATGGCATAGCGATTGGAGTTTTCAGCCCAGACCACCGAGTGGCACGTTGTTACATGCGAAAACGATACCACCGGTTGGCGGGGATACTTTATTCGCCGATTGTTACCGTGCCTTCGAGACATTACCCGCGAATCTCAAAAGCAGGCTCACCCAGCTATCTACGATCCATAGCGCTGCCCCAGCTTATGGCCTACGGGGTCTTTTCTCTGAAGATGATTCCAGCCGTTCGATGCCGATAGTTGTATCTGAGGATGCGGAGAAAACAGAAATTCACCCTCTCGTCCGGACCCACCCCATCTCAGGTCGAAAATCATTATTTATCAATGATGTCTATACCCTCGCAATAGCAGAATTGGAACCCACAAAGGGTCGCGTCCTCCTAAAGTACTTATTGCAACATATGATAGAAGATACCTTTGTTCACCGTCACAAATGGCGGCCTGATATGCTGGTTTTATGGGACAACAGATGCGTGGTGCATTACGCTGATGGCGGATATGAGGGCTACCAGCGGATAATGCACCGCACGACGCTCGCTGGAGAACGTCCAAGCTGATAATAATCTCGAGGGCATTTAAGATGGAAAGCAATGATATTTTTGAAAATCAGGATCTGACCTTTGATCCTGGCGATCCACTAAATGGCAGTTTGTATTTATGTCACCCGCGCAGCCAAGCCAGCGCTTCCCCAGAGCGGTTAATTGAAACGCTGCGGATAGCCGGATTATGGTCGAAATCGGAACCGAAGCGAGTACTTGATGAACAACGTGATAGCTATAAATTGCAGCTAAAATTCATAGAGGCAGTAAGTTATTTAATCGATGCTGAAAAATTCACAATTGCATGTTTTGATCATCCCAAATTCCCATCGGACGAAAATCGATGGGCGGATTGGAAAACGACATTCGATCGGCAATACGTTCGCATATAGGAGCCTTCGATGGGCGTAATGATAGAAGGTAAGTGGCATGATCGGTGGTTCGACACCAAATCGAGTGGGGGTCGGTTTATTCGAACCGAGGCACAATTCCGAAATTGGATCACCCCTGACGGTAGACCTGGTCCGAGTGGCGACGGTGGCTTCAAGGCAGAAGCTGATCGGTACCATCTATACGTCGGTCACGCCTGTCCTTGGGCGCACAGAACGGTCATCTTTCGCGTATTAAAGGGACTTGAAGATAAGATAGGTCTATCGATCGTACATTGGCATATGGCAAAGAACGGCTGGAATTTTGCCAAGGGGAACGGAGTAATTGCTGACCCGCTGCATAATGCTGATTATGTTTATGAAATTTATCGCGCGGCCGATCCAAATTATTCCGGACGAGCTACAATCCCGATTCTTTGGGATAAAAAGAACGCAACGATTGTCAGTAATGAATCATCCGAAATTATCCGGATGTTTAACTCTGGTTTTGAGGAATTAGACATAAAATCAGGTGATTACTATCCGGTAGACCTACGTGAAGAAATTGATATTATTAATAATCGGGTCTATGAGACAATCAACAATGGTGTATACAAATGTGGGTTCTCGACCAGTCAGACTGCTTATGAGGAGGCAATATTTCCCTTATTTGAATCACTCGATTGGTTGGAAGAGCTCCTCAAAGATCGCACTTACTTACTCGGAGATAGACTAACCGAAGCAGATTGGCGCCTCTTCACCACCCTTATTCGTTTTGACCCAGTCTATGTCGGCCATTTTAAGTGCAACCTGCGCCGCATAGCCGATTACCCCAATCTCTCTCGTTTGACCCAAACGCTCTACGATCAACCTGGCGTTGCCGACACGGTCAATATCGCTCACATCAAAAACCATTATTATGGTAGTCACGAGTCGATAAATCCGAGCCTAATCGTCCCAAAGGGGCCGGCTTCTTTTATCGGGAGTAAGTAAAAGCAGTGTTCGAGGCTTCTTAATTTCGTCCACTGCCGCGATGCTCTTTATACGCCACCACGATCCTCCCGCCATAGTCCCATTCCCACTTGAATTGGTCGGTCGGAAAAGCTGAATAGAACGGCTTCTTCATCAGCTACATGATGTTGGGGAGCCCAACAGGGCACTACAAAATGGTCATGTTTACTCCATTCGAATATCTGCTCACCTATCACTGACCGACCAGAACCTTCAACGACGCTGTATACGGTTGCATCGGTACTACGATAGGTTGATGTTTCGTAACCCTTGGGTAAAAGCTGCATAAAAGTTCCTATTGTCGGCATTGCAGATTGACCGTTGTCGGGATTGACGTACCGTAACTTAAGCCCATGACAGAGATCCCATTCCTCAGTCTTCCGCATTTGTTCCAATACTTCCCGCGTTCGCGCATAGGGATAATTAAAGACGGGTGAGGTAGGGGATTTTTGTTGATGGTCGACAGGCATCAAACCCGAGCCATATCGAGCAATCGAATCACCATCCGGACGAGTAGTCGGATGAACTTTGTTGGGGTATTGTTCAGCAAAAGTTACGTCAAGAGTTTCGATCAGCGGAACATCGAGGCCATCAAGCCATATCATTGGTGAATCCGTCTCGTTTCCGTGATCGTGCCATGTCCAGGAGGGTGTAATGACAAAATCTCCCTCTGACATAATTGTCTTTTCGCCTTCGACGGCAGTATATGCACCTGAACCTTCTATAATAAACCGCAACGCTGATTGGGTATGTCGATGCGCTGGTGCGATTTCGCCAGGCATGATGAGTTGTAGGCCGGCATATAACGATGTTGTCACTCGGTACCGACCGCGCATACCGGGATTTTCGAGAATTAAAACGCGACGCTCTGCCTCTTCGGCTGTAATCAGATCAGCCGACTTTAAAAGCGTATCGCGGATTTGATCGTATCGCCATATATAAGGTTGACAATCGCTATGCGGGGTTGACCTAGCAAAGGTATGCAACACTTCCCACAGTGGCGCCAAATTTTTTGGATCGCAGTCTTCGTCATAGTACGAAGCAAGATCAGGCCGGACCTCTGCAGTAATCATTTTTATAATTCTCCTCCAAACAGGCTAGAGTTTGTCTCAGGTTGTGCCGGTGCTGAATTCTGGCAAATTTATTCTTTGTGCGTCTACAAATTCCTGAATACAATTCGCAGACATGGCTAGCATATCCTCGTTTCTATGTATCTTGGAATCCCATACCCTTCCACAGACGGGTAAGTTTAGGAGCAGTCTATGACCCAGCGACTAGCGATAAACCGCGCAGCACGGCTATTTGAGGAACCACACGTAGGACACAATCGATATCACCCGGATATAGAGCCGGTATTAGAGGTTAATGCCGGAGTAGAAGTTATCTTGGAAACTCGCGACGGTGTGGATGGTCAGCTATCTCCAACTGCGACAGCTGCAGACATAGCTAAGTTGGATGCTGGTGCAGTGCACCCACTAACGGGTCCAATATATATAAAAGGAGCGTCACCGGGTGATGGTTTGGAAATTGAATTTCTTAATATTGCGGCCGAGCCGACTGGTTTCACCGCGATAATCCCGGGACTCGGATTCCTACGGGATACGATCACAACGCCATTCTTGGCGCAGTGGAAAATCAAAGATGGGTGGGCTACCTCTAAAGATATTCCTGGAGTCCGAATTCTGGGTGCGCCATTTATGGGTGTTTCTGCCGTTGCTCCTTCACCCACTGAAATAGCGTTATGGCGCGATCGAGAAGCCCGTTGGGTAGAAAAAGGGGGCATGGCTTTGGGACCAGATCCGACAGGAGCTGTACCCACTGGATCCTGCGGGCTTACTGGGCTCCGGACCCTCCCTCCTAGAGAAAATGGCGGCAATTTCGACGTAAAACAGCTAACTAAGGGGGCTAAATTAGTTCTACCCGTCTTTGTTGACGGTGCTTTGTTTTCTACGGGGGATGGACATTTTGCACAAGGTGACGGTGAAGTGTGCGTCACAGCTATTGAGATGGGTGCAACGGTTGCAGTGCGCTTCAAGGTGCTAAAAGATCTCTATCGGACTCGTAAGTTCAAGGCGCCCGTGTTCTCACATCAGACTTATTGTGCTCATTCTAAATATTCCGCCCCCGAAAGATTTCTCGGCGTAATGGGGATGCCGATTTGTTCGAATGGGGAAAATGATGGCGAAAACCTGACACTAGCGTGTCGAAATGCACTGTTAAATATGATTGAACTGCTACAGGAGAGAGGTTTTACGGAGGAGCAGGCCTATGTGATTTGTAGTGTGGCAGTCGATTTCCGCGTCAGTAACGTGGTTGATGTACCTAATTACGTCGTATCGGCATTACTACCAGAAGCGATTTTCGATGCCTACTGATCAAGGATATTGCCCCCTCTGCGGTAACAGTTAGCGTGAGTAATCTTTATCATTGTAAGAAACTCGCCGTTCGTTTTAAATTAATACAATATAATCCGCAAACTTAGATTCACTTTGATAAGATGTGGTCTGTCGCGTTCGATAATTAAATTGATACATAGCCGGCGAATGGCGCCCATGCTTCGCGTGAGATGGTTCCAGGGGCGTCAACTACAAAAAATAGGATAACTAATAAGTGATGTTAATTCGCACCCTACTAACGATCGGGTTCTCCGTACTTTTTTCATTAACAACGCTTGCTAGTGATGATATTTCAAGAGAAGACTTGATTGCCTGGATAGCTTCCGGCGACGGCCTTACGCCGCCGCAAGCCGGCAAAGTCTTAGAGGCCGGCGACGATGCGATCACGGCGTTCCTACCGCCTGGATATGCTGATGAATATAATTTCCCTGGTGTTGGTCTTCAAATTCAAGCCACTACGCAATTTAAACCACATCAAGTCTATGTTGAAGCAAGTGCCGTACATAATGGTACCGCTCGACTAGCTGCTGACGGCGCTTTGCTAAATTATGTAGCGGGACGACCCTTTGATCCGGTTTTATTCGAAAAGGCAACCTCGGAGGAAGCCGGATTTATGGTTGCATGGAATCATGTTCATCGATGGCAGTATTACGGTTGGCTTGCTGAATATATTACAATGTACTATATCCAATCGACGTCTAGCGGTCGCAATCAACTTCGACCAGGCTTTTCAGGCGATGGCCATATTGATCGTTATATCTCACTATCATATCAACGCGTGTATCTATCACATC
>CAYFFH010000068.1:0-11329 GCA_964342175.1 uncultured Enterobacteriaceae bacterium
CGGTACGATATTGGTCATGATGTATTTCCTTGTGGCGCACCGGTGACAACCGAGAAGTGCACCGGTGCATTTGCGTTGAATTGTGAATGAAGAAACGGCCGCGTTCAGCGATGCCGCTCGTGCGCCGTCACGGTGCGCGTGGTCATCGTTGGAAGACCGTTGCGATAGCCCCATGCTTGTTCGTGCTCGACCTTCTGCGGCGGCAGTTCGATCTGCCAGAACGGGCCGTCGGGATTCCATCGATAGCCCCGCGCTTTCAGCATCTCTTTCTTTGAGTACGGCGCGCGTTCGGCCTGCACGATGACCGAGGGCGTGTCGGCAGCGTCGATGAGGCGCGCTAGGTGCGTGCGGACCGGACCTCCGCCGGAATCGCGTTGGCGGTGGCGTAGCAGCCAGAACAGCGCCCAGACATCCGCGGCCGCGCGATGCGCGTCCGAAAACCATCCGGCATGCGCGAGAAGCGCGGATTGCGAGCGGCCGTCGAAGCCCAATTTCAGCCAATCGATTTCGCTGCACGAGCAGGCCCAGGCTTTGCCCGCCAGATCGGGATAACGGCGCTCTATGAACTTGGAGTCGAAGCGCGAATTATGAGCGACGATCAGGTCAGCGCGATCGAGCAGACCGCGCGCGAAAGTATCGTTGATCTTCTGGCCCTTCAGATGCTGCGCGCCGAGCCCTGTGATGAGGCTGATCCTGGGGTCGAGTTCACTGCCCGGATCCTGCAGCCAGCTGAACGGTCCGAGGTGGCCTATGAGCTCGCCACCATCGTCGACGAAGCAGAGCATGATGGCGAGCTCGATGATGACGTCATTCTCTGCCGAGAGGCCGCTCGTTTCCGTGTCGACAATGGCAATGCATCGGCCTTCGGGCATAGGCCCCATGTGCGGCATCGATGGATAGGGTTTTGGGACGCGCCGCAGCACGCGATAATCGTCGCTACTTTGAAGCTCAGCCGCCAGCGCTTCGGCGTCTGGTGCCAGGTGGTCGGTGTTGATCATTCCTATTCTCCGGTTTCGTCGAAACCGGCGAGGCGCGGGACGCGCTTTCCGCATCCCTTTTCCTTTCGCCCTGCCGGCTTCAACCGGCAGGCCAAGATGACGTCTTCTTTGGCGGCCCGCAGCTGTCAGCGCAGGGTCCGCGCTTCCTTCCAAGGCGTTGTGACGCCGCCCCAGACCGCTGGCGGTCGCACCCAAGGAGGTTTGCCAGACCGACGTGCGAGACAGGGTCGAGCTATCCCTGGCAGGACCCTGTGGGTCCGAACAGGCGTAGCAAAAAGGTTCGCGCCATTAGGTGCATACCTTTTTGCGGTATTGCGCATAATAAAACGAGAACGCCGGAAGTTCGGTCGTTCGTTCGGAATGGCGGAATTGCGCGTTTCCGACAGTTTCGGGTGAAATTGGTCTCTTAGCGTTCAGACAAAAAACAACTTTTTCGTACGGATCGGGGATGGGCCCCCGATCCGAACAGATAATTCAGAAGCTACGAACCGGAGTGGCGTTAGGAAAGCCGGGAAAAGACCATTGCAAACGCGATCGAAAAAACTTTCCGACCCGTTTGGGCTAGCGAGAATCTCATCCTACAAGCTGGTAGATGGAGACCTCACCACTAGACGAACTGCTCGCCGACGCGCTGAAACAGTGTGCCCAGGACTTCCCGCAAGCCAAACAGAAACTCGACGCTTTCAACGAGGCGCTGGATCGGTTGGAGGAGCGCGACGGGCATGAGAATCTGACGCGCGCGGCGCACGATGCAAGGCAGTATCTGCGCAGTGGATTGCTCGACATGCGGCCCTACAAGCGCGCAAAACAGGAAGTCGGCAAGCAGCTTCGCAAGGCTAAGGCAAGGTACGAAAAATCCACCGCAACGGCGCTTGCCCACAAGGTCGTCTACCATCAATGGAAGATCGAGTACGAGTTGCTCGATGACAGGGACGATGGCATCAAGCTGGTGCCCAGGAGCCGCGAGGAGCATGCCCAGGACAGCATCGCGCGCATTGCCGCACCCTTCGTCCATGCCATGATCGAAAGGGGCGTGACCCCCAGCGCAATTTCCCGCGGCAGGGCCAGCGAAGCCGACGTGATCGCCCAGCTCATCCAATCCGCGTACGATGATCCGCAGTACGAAGACCCCGCAAACCCCTGGGTCGCGATCCACAGGGCCGGAGTGTTCGACGCCTACCGCACGGGGCTGACCGAGGACGAGGCGAGGCTGCTAGACGTCGCTCAGCTGCGCGGCAATGAAGAGGCGACCGAGGCGCTGCGGGCAGCACGCGAATTCCTGCCGGAAGGCCTTGCGGTCAGCACCGGCGTGGCGCTGGGAGCGGCCCGTCTGATGCGTTCGTTGGGCTCGCTTTCCGACGGGTTGGCGCAGGCCTATGCCGATGCGCACAACCTCGTCCGGGACAAGGATGCAGAGCAAGTCGGACGGTTTCTGGGGTTGGAAACGGAAGGCGATCTTCTCAAGCTGCAAGTGCTGCTGAACTTTCTGCGCGTACAATCGGTCGCGTCTCACCCTGAGCTGCCAACATGGGTGGAAATCGATGTGATGCGGCGCGTGGTCGACAATGCAAACGCGCATGTCAAACCGGCCAGCGAGTGGGTGGAGACCGTTACCGAGAAGCTGAGCAATATTGCCGAAATTTTCGGCAACAGGTTGAACAGCGAAGATGGTTTCTACGCGCTTCTCCACGCTGCAATGCGCTCCAGCTACACGTTCCGGCATTTCGAAAGCGTGGCTGAGAATCGTTCTTCGAAAGATGTCGAATTAACTCGCCTGCGCCTCCTTCGCGGCGCGGTACTGGAGGGAAAAGCCTTCAAGATCGATCAGTTCGGTTACCCCGTGGTGCAAGGCGACGAGGGGTATGACGAGATCGAATCGCAGGCCTATCTGACCGTCAATGTTGCCGGCGACCATGACGATACGATCGGCCCGGATTGCATCGCGGCGGTGGAGGCCGCCGCGTCTTCGGCTCGGCTGCTGACCAGCTCGCCACCCTGCGACACGACGTCCAGCGAAGATGTCGTCCGACACCCGCACGTCTCGCCTTCGCCCGATGAGCCAGGCTCCGATGAGGATGAGGATGAGAATGAGGACGAAGGTGAAGAGGTCGATTTCTACGCTCTGATCGCAGAAGCAGAAGACGCATCCGACCCCCAAGAGGGCCGTGATGGGCTGACAGGTGGTGACCGTGCAGAGGTCACGCCCGCTTCGGATGACGTAGAGAAAGGCGGGGACGCCGACCGGAGCGATCTCGGCGCCAGCGACGAGATCGAAGGAGCGCCGCCCGGGACAGCGGTAGCGCAAGAGCCGCCTTGCGCCGCGTCCCAAGATGCACCGGGCACCGCGGATGAGGCTACCGAAAGTGCCGACAGACAGGATTGCGCACAAGGTAACCCGAAGGGGGCCGTGCCTCTCTTCGGCAACGAAGAAGAGGTCTGGGAAGATGACTAGCGAGATTGTGAAGAGCGATCCTGCGGCGCGAGTGCTGCGCGAGAAGCTCGACGAGAAATGGGAAGCGAACGCCCCGGTCTTGGCTATCGACGAAGGGTCCGGCCGCACGCTTGCAAGCACGATCATTCTTGCCAAGCGCTACGGCGGAACAGGCACCAGTACGCTTGCCCTTATCCTCGAATTCCTGATGCGCCAGGAGGCGCTGATCATCGAGATCGGCGGCAATCGCTGCCCTGCCCTGAGTAACCGTGTTGAAGGCCGTTATGCCCATTTCTCGTCGCACGATGAAGGCAGGATCGAGCATGCCATGGATTTTCGGCTGGCACATCCCGAACGTGCGGCCATCCTCGAGTTCGAGCCGGCGCTTTACACCGAGACGCTCAGTCTCGCGGCGAAGATGAGCGATTTGGACGCGGGGTTCGCGCCCACCATCTTCTATATCTGCGCACGGCACGAACTGCAGCCCCGTTACGAAAGGAACGCGATCGCAAGGAAGATTGCGCAAACCTTCATCTGCCAGCCCGCCGCTCGCGGGTTGGCGGCAGACAAGCAGGAGGGCCTTTATGTCCCGTGGCTCGATCGTTCGATCACCGGGGCATTGTGGACCGATAGCGCCGACCTGCACGATGCGCTCAAGAAATGCACCGGCAGCTGGACGTTGCAGGAGACAAGGCACAATCTCGAAACCTTCCTCAAAGCGATCCTGGCCCGGTAGATGACCTACCTGGAAGAGCTCTGGAGGAGCCTGTTCAACAAGGACATCACGA
Source organism: uncultured Enterobacteriaceae bacterium (assembly GCA_964342175.1). Lineage (GTDB taxonomy): Bacteria > Pseudomonadota > Gammaproteobacteria > UBA11873. The sequence continues at coordinate 4,218 of CAYFFH010000068.1, forward strand.
TGCTCGAGCAAGAAGTAATGCTCGGCGTCAGCGAAAAGTTCGACCGGGATGATGCTGTAACCCTGCTCGCGGCCATCACGGTCCGGATGCTCTTTCTTGTCCTCATTGAGCACAAGGCGAGCCCTTTTAGAGTGCTGCGCAACTTCGCAAAGGCAATGGAGGAAAATCGCCAGAAGACCGCGTTGATAAGCGAGACCTACCAACGACTGCAGCGCGATCTGAGCGAGCTGCGAGGTGATGTGAATGCAGCACGCGAGGCGCTGAACGAAGCGCGCGATCTTGCGCGCGCCAAGGTCGGCTATCACCCGTTTCTGGGGTATATTCCGGCTCCTGACCAGGAAACTGCAGCAGCCTTCTCGTCGCGATATGCAGCTCTGTTAATCGCGGGCTGTTTTGCAAGCGGCTTGGTAGGATGCACCGTTGCTTTCATGGTGTTTCTAGGCTGAAACCTGCGCCCCCTGTGGGCCGGCTTCGGCCCCGAAGTCGGCCCTGACCAGTCAATCGGCGTGCCGGTGGAGCCTAGGGTGAACGTGGTAATCGCCGCGCGGTCGGCCGGATCCGTTCGACTCCATCTTGTGCACCCACCCAGCCTCCTCGAGCCTGGAAATGGCAGCATCGAACTCGCGTCCCTTGCGCATCGTGGACAGCTCGCTCTTGTGCTCGCGCATCAGCTCGCGCTTGTTGAAGAAGAGCGTCGCGTGCCTCTGGAGAAAGGCGAGCAGCAGGCGTGCATCGCGCTCGGCCGGCTCCTGGCTATCGCAGCCGTATACCTTGAGCGCCATGGGCAATGCATAATCTTCCATCCATTCGATTGCCGCCTCGATCGTATCGAGACTGACCTCGGGCGGCTTCCAGGCGCTTTGGGAGGCCGCAGCCTTGAGGTACTCGCTGACCAGGGCGACGCGTGCTACGGTCCCGGCAGCCTTGCCGAGGAAGTAGCCATAATGGCCCGTGACCCCGCGGCTCCGCTTGTCGAGATTGGCGTACCATTCTTCGAAGCGCACCGAAGCAGCCGGTGACAGCGGAATCTCGCGGGGGATCTTTTCTCCCTTCGGGCCGCTGTCGAATTCGACCGTATCGAGCCAGACGTAGATCTCGTAGAGACGGTCATCGTCGACGAGCGTGTCCGGTGCCTTGAAGGGACGCCGTTCCGGCCAGATGAAGACCATGCGAGCAGCGAAACCATCTTCGGGGTCCCGCAGGATTTCGCTCACCAGATCGGGCTGGATGGTACCCAGAAGCGAGATGCACACCGCCTCGATCTTGAGCGTTTCTTCACGATTGCGCCTATCGACCGTATAGGGATTGGCATCGTAGCCCTCGATCCAGAACTGCTTGGAGCCGTTATGGTACCGATCGATGCCATGATACCACCCGGCCAGTTCGCCTCGTTTGAGCAGGATGCCTTCGGGGTTGTCGGACAGGATATCGCACAGTTTCTCGACCGTCGTATCGGTGGTGTGGAGCCTGCGTTCGCGCGGCGTGGGCGGTTCCTCGGCCTCGGGGGGACGCACTGGGGGCGCGTTCCCTTCCCGCGCTGCAGTCCTGACATCCTGCTTGTACTTCTCCGCAGCGCTCTCGCTATAAAGCTTTGCGTCTGCGTGCTTCTTTCGCTCCTCGGCCGTCGCCCGGTCGAGATCGCCCTGGAGGCGATAGAGAGCTCTGACCGCGGCTTCCAACGCGGGGGTCTTGCGCGAGCTCGGGTCGCCAACCAGCCCGATCCACACGACTGGCGACAGCAGCCACCGCGACTTCGACAGGGGGCGTACCCGCAGACGCCCTGACAGCAGACTTGCCGCTGAAGCGATAAGAGCGTGGGCGACGTAGTCGACGGATGCCGAGCAGTCATCAGCCAGAGCTTGAACGACCGGGAAGAGCGATCCGAAAAGGGCGCTCGGCATGACGGGCGTGTTTGAGTCGCCGGCCTGGAGGTAGGCAAGATCCGGCTCCGGCCATTCGAAATGGTCGCGGTCGTCGTAGGCCTGCTGAATGGTCGACACCGTCATGCCAACTCTCCTTGCGAGCGGTCTTCGTGAACGGGCGAGCCGGGCGACTGGAGTGCTTCATTGAAGTCTTTGCATGGCGCCGGCGGCGCTATGAACGAAACGTCGAACCCCTGGTACGCGAACGTTGTGGCGGCTGCCTGCGCGGCCCGCTCACCCACTGCATCATTATCCTTCGCGATGATGATGTGGCGCACGAAATCCGGCAGGACGACATGGCGAAAGTTCGCTGCACCCAGCACTGCCCATACCGGTTCGCCGAGCGCCATCGTGAGAGCGAGGCCATCTTCGATGCCCTCGCACAGGATGAGCTGATCTTGTGCCTCACGCAGGCGCACCGCGCCGCCGGCAAGGCGGCCAAGCGCCATACGCGGATGCGCGATTTCAGCCTTTGTGTTCCCGGTAGGGGCGAGGAAGGTCCGCATGACGGCCTGAAGCGAACCATCTGCTCCTTGGACGCGCGCCACCATGCAGGGGTGGAATGCCCCTTCAGCCTTCAGGCGTGCGAAACGCAGGTTAAGGCCGCAGATATCGGGGTCGAGACCACGACTGCGAAGGTAGCGTTCCGCCGGCGTTCCGGCGATGGGGGTGCTGCGCAACCAGGTCTTCTGAGCGAAAACCTGGTTGGGATTAGCGTTATCGGCTTCGGCCGCGAAACCTCTTTCGTCACCATTGTCACTTTTGTCACGGCGGTGCGCATCGTGGTCGCTAGATGTGCCTCTACTCGTTTTCATCGTTGGTCCTTTCTGCCGCCATTGGCGCGGCAGAAGACCAGGTAGAGGTCAGAAAATCGCAATAAAACAACAATGAAACGGCTATGGAAATAGCAACTTCGGGTTTTCGTTTTCTTCAATCATTGCAAGGGGCGGCGCCCCCGTTTTGCGCGCACCGGATCATCTGCAATGGCCTTACGCCAAGCTTGATCGAAGCCGAATGGGTTAAGCTTGTCCTGGAAATGGAGGAGTGCATCATCGCGGAAATCGCGTTTCTTTTTTCGCCTTTCAGGATCTTGGGCGAAGGCCTCCTTGAGCCAGTTGGCACACTGGTCCGAGATGCCCACTTTGTTATCGATGCGCCCAGGAGCGCGGGGGCTGATGGCATCGTTTGCCGCAATCGGCTCGAGTTGCAGGTGCCGCACCATTTCGGCTTCGTGAATCTTCAGCTCGAAGAGCTCGACCTTCCAGAGTTCCACAAAGGGCTCCGTGCGCGCTTCGACAGGCGGAGCGAACTCGTCAATGACCGCGAAGAAGCGGTCTTCACCAAGAAGCAGCCGCCCCGTCCTGAGCCGCCATACCCATTTAGGCACTGGCCAGTTGTAACGAATCTTTTCGCCTGAGGCACAATGAAAGTGGGCCGTGCGAGCTTGTACGCGGACCAGATCGGCCTGGAAACCAATCAATAGTCGCGCTTGGGGATCCTCGATCCGGGAAGCAGGAACGCTCGATAAAAGCTTCAGCGCCTCCAGCGAGCGGATCCACGGAACTTGACTTTTCGCAATCACCTTTCGCGTCTCCCGATCGGTACTTTCCCATGCAGAAGCAGTTTGCCTAGCTGAAGATGCATAACCCTTTACTATTGCCCGGGCCCTCATGGCGAAACGCGGGACAATAGTGACAATAGTGACAATAGTGACAATAGGGGACAGAGGCCACCGGTGTCGGGCGAAGTCAGAACCAAGTTCGCGTTTGTTCAGAAACCTCTCCGGCGACGAGGTTCCGACGCCTAGTCACCCGTCTGGCGTTTCATCCTCTCGAAGCGCGCGAGGACCTTGTGCGCGTTATCATTGGACGTCCGCATAGGTTCGATATGCTCGATGCTGCGCTGAATTTCCTGTTCCAGATTGCTGTTATCATCCACTTGGGCATACAGCATGTCCATGAGGCAAGCGGCTCGCTGCGTGTGCAATATGGTCCGGTAGATCGCGTCCATATTCCATCTCAGGGCCCGATCAATCACGTCGACAGCGACCGCCGGGTCATCAAGATCGCGCAAGCATTTCGCGCATTCGATAGCCAGCACCGGATCGAGCGGTACGTCGTCAGGCATCAGTCCGACCCAGTGAACGAAAAGCGCGCGCCGCCCCTCATCCGACGGTAGATCACGCACCCGCCTGATAATCTCCTTGCGATCTTTTGCGTCAGGGACGCGCATCGAACGAAAAGCATTCGCGAGGAGCGCTGCACCAGCGCGGGTGCCGATCCCCGAGATGCCCCGGGTTGCAAGCAGATCAGCGTCTCCAGGAACCGGGCGATCAGCCGATGCAAGAACCTGCAGCAGGTCCTCGCTGGCATCAACACTCCCTCGCGCGACACTCACAGCGCGCTTGATACCGTTGGCATCTACCAGCAAATTGTCCCGCTGGTTCGCGTCCGTCCCGGTGATCTCGAACGCCTTCTCGCTACCATCCGGCACGAATTCACAGCCCACGAGCGCTTGGCACACCGCCGGCGCGTGACTTGAATCCAAAGCCGCCTGAATTGTGATACCGCTGATTTCACTCATGAATTTAGCACCCTGTCTTCTAGCTCTGTGTTATCCGGCGAGGGCAAAGGATGTGTTAATCATGCGACCAAAATTTATCGCACCGGCATGAAACCGATCAACAGGAGAGCGGCGCAGCTTATCGCGCTAAGCAAGGCTTTGAGGCGATGCAGACATTACGTACTCTGGGATTACTTGCTCTTTAGGAACATCGCCTCAGGACAAACGCCCTGGATCCGGCCCATCACTGGCGAAGAGCCACCTTCTTTTGTTCTTAAGAAATTTACCTTGATTAAGCGCAGGGGGTGCTCGGTCCGTCGCGCTGCGGTCGCTCCCGCCGAGGCTTGCGAGCGGCACGGCTGTCAGGGCGCCCAACACAAGGTTCTAGCCACCGCGGCGACACCATCGTCTTAGCGATGCTTGCACATCACTCCGATGACGGGAGCAGCGAGTGCCAAAATGATCTTGGCCGTGTCACGGTGCATGGGATCTTTCCACCCCTGCATCTCGCTTGGCGCCTCCAGATAACCGCGACTGGCGAGATTCTGGACGATCTCCTGGCTGTCCGTGCTGTGTATGTAACATTGCGGTGCTTCCACGCGGGCATCGGCGAGCAACACGGACAATTCGGCTACCGGGCGGTCGACAGTATCAATCTCGTCCGGCGATCTTGTCAGTGACCAAAGCATGACCTTGAGAGCCCCCAGGACACGTTCAAAGTCCTTCGGAGTCGCAACGCCTTCAGCCACCCTCGCCTCAATGATGGATTCTAACAGATTGCCGAGCGTGTCGAGTGTTTTATCGAGTTCCATGAGTCCTTGTAGGATGGGCTGTGCGCTCGACCAACCTCTTTACCGCAGCGCATGACAATCGAATTTGTTACATCGATAGAGTGCGCGATAAAATTGGTTCCCTTACAACAACCGGATGGTCTCAATAAGCCGTCGCGCTCGTTCAGAGGCGCGGTCATACATAAGGTTCAGCCTGGGCGCTTCATCTAAAGTAATCTTCAATGTTACCCATCAGCGCCTATGGCGCAGGTTTGAGGTTGTAAATTAGGGAAGGTTCGGGCTTCGTCGCAGTAACGAAGGAACGAAGACTATGCCCAAATCCTCGGATGCAAAATCCCTTGCCTAGAAGGTGGTAGAGGACATCCGCCGCAAGACCCGCCGACACTTCTCTGCTGAAGACAAGCCTAGGATCATGCTTGAAGTCTTAAGTGGAGACGACTCCATTGCCCAGCTTTGCCGCAAGGAAGGTATTGCCCAGCCTGTACTACACCCGGTCGAAAGAGTTCATGGAGGCTGGTATGCGTCGCCTTGCGGGTGACATCGCCCGTGCCGCCACCACGGATGGGGTGAAGGATTTGCGCCGCGAGACCCGCGATCTGACGGAATGTGTGGCTGACCTCACTCTTGAGAAGCGTCTGCTCCAAATAAAAGCATGATCGCGGATGGGTGAGACGACGATCGAAGAATTCCCTGCTCTACCTTCCCAATGAATATTCAGCCGCGCAGGCACTGGCATCGCAGCTGCGTGCCGCTAACTCCGACGGGATCATCTATCAAAGTGTTCGAGATAATCGGGGCGAATGCGTTGCCGTTTTTCGGCCACGGCTACTCTCAAACTGCCGCCAAGAGCGAAATCTTTTCTACGTTTGGGACGGCAAGGGGATTTCGAAGCTCTTTGAAAAAAGCAAATTTACCGAGGCTGCTCGTTTCTCGATTAAGCCCCCCCCCACAGCCTTCAGGATTGTGCAGCCGGTTGGGACCGCATGCTGCAACAACGGCCCATGCGAGATCAGGCCAATCAACTTCAACGCGTTTTCCAACGATTTGCTTGCCTCTCTACGGCAGCAAGCTTCGTCGCCGGCCATCCAAGGGTCAGTAGAAAACTGTCAAGAAGCTCTGTAGGCTCTTCAGCCTCGAGAGCGCGGGCGTTGTTCCAACGCGTCATGTCATCGGGGGCCAGTTCGCAAACCTCGGCCTCCAGCGCTAGGAGCTGGGTCTTCCCATATCCACGCAATGGAATTGCCACTGCGGCGCAGTGACTACGGATAAAAAGACGACGGAGCTCCTTCGATATTGGTCCATCGGCGGGGCAGGTCCCTGTATCCTTGCGACTATGGAACATGCGCCCAGCATTGTAGACCGTCGAGAACTTGTGGCTGTTCCCATCCCCGGCGGCATGCCGTCTGAAGATGCGGTCGTTCAGGCACTTTGCAGTGATCCCTATGTATCGCGGTCGTCCTGAATGATCATAAAGCGCATAGATCCCAGGTCCGGCCGGGACATCTGCAAGGCAAACTGGCGCTGCGTTCATTAGCGTGTCGAGGCATTTCGAGCCATCCCAACTGCGGGCAACTTGCCTAACCAAATCCGCTGACATCAAGCAGCTCTCCTTTCAATTCTGCTGCCACCAACGCCCTTGAGGATCGTGAAGCCTGTTGGCACGGCCTGCTGAACCAGTGGCACATGCGAGATCAGACCCACGGCGCGGCTGGCGCCGACAATGTCCTGGAGAACCTGTAGGACGCGGTCCAAAGTGCCGGTATCGTTCTCCGTATCGAGACTGCCGAACCCCTCATCAATAAAGATGGTGTCGAGGCGAATGGCCCCGTGGCTTGCT
>CAYFFH010000069.1:0-11311 GCA_964342175.1 uncultured Enterobacteriaceae bacterium
GGCAGGTGGAATGATCGCGAGCGCGCTCTTAGTTATTAATATGTATGCTCTAGAAATTCGCAACCTCACAAAAACCTATGCGAGTGGAACCTGCGCGCTTGTAGACATTAATCTTAATGTTAAACAGGGTGAATTCTTTGCACTACTCGGTCCAAATGGGGCCGGCAAATCAACTGCAATTGGAATCATTGCGTCGCTAATTAACAAATCCAATGGGCTTATCAAGATTTTTGGAATCGATACAGACCACGACTTTGATCGTGCAAAGTCGCTCATTGGCGTCGTGCCACAAGAGCTGAATTTTTCGCAGTTCGAGTCGGTATCTGAAATTGTATTAAATCAAGCCGGCTACTATGGCATCCCCCGTAGATTGGCCCGTGAGAATACTGAAATATTTCTCCGCCAGCTAGGTCTTTGGGATAAGAGAGATCAGCGTTCACGGGATTTATCCGGAGGAATGAAACGTAGATTGATGATTGCCCGCGCGCTGGTACACGAACCAAAATTACTAATCCTTGATGAACCAACTGCTGGGGTAGATATTGAACTTCGGCGATCGATGTGGAAGTTTTTAGATAATCTGAATGCGACCGGAACAACGATTATTCTAACTACACACTATCTCGAGGAGGCAGAGCGGCTTTGTAGGAACATCGCCATAATTAATAAAGGTGAAATCATAGAACACTCTTCTATGAAAACTCTGTTAGCAAAGCTACATGCTGAGATATTCATCTTAGACCTTTCAAAACCTATTAATACAGTGCCGCCAGGAAGTGAGTTCGACTTTCACCTAAAAGACAACACAACTATAGAAGTAACAGTTTACATGGATCAAACCATCAACGATGTATTCGCGTTTTTATCGGAAAGATCTATTCAGGTAACCAGCATGAGAGGGAAATCAAATCGTCTCGAAGAGCTTTTTGTCAATTTGATTCAAGAAAATGAATAGCGCCACACCTATCCAAACAGCCAGGAGAGATCGCTGGCGGTGTAATCGCATCGCGTTTCAAACGATATTTCTTAAAGAGCTAGTACGATTTCTGCGGATATGGATGCAGACGATTCTTCCATCAGCAATTACAATGGCCCTATATTTTGTGATATTTGGAAATCTAATTGGCCCCCGAATAGGTCCAATGGGTGGTTTTAGTTACATTCAATATATCGCACCGGGCATCATCATGATGGCCGTTATTACAAATTCGTATTCGAACGTTGTCTCGTCGTTTTTTGGGGCTAAATTCCAACGCCATATTGAAGAGATCTTGGTCTCCCCGACCCCCAACATTCTGATCGTAGCCGGTTACGTTGCGGGCGGTGTCGCCCGAGGTGTAATCGTTGCGTTTATTGTTTTGATCGTCGCTTTACTATTTACGGAGATTCAAATTTACTCGTACACGATTACACTAGGGGTGGTTGTGCTGACGGCAACATTGTTTTCGATCGGCGGGCTAATAAACGCGATCTATGCGAAAAAATTTGATGACATTTCAATAGTGCCAACCTTTGTTCTAACCCCGCTAACTTATCTCGGCGGCGTTTTCTATTCTATCGATTTATTACCAGACTTTTGGCGCGCAGTGTCGTTGGCGAATCCGATACTGTATATGGTTAACGCTTTTCGTTTTGGAATTCTAGGAGTGAGTGATATTGGGCTCGGCACGGCTTTTTTTGTAATTATAATTTCCACAAGCAGCCTATTCTACTTTAGCTTGTCTTTGCTCCACCGAGGAGTCGGGATTCGAAACTAAAACTTATAGTCACCCGGTTTCCCCACTAGTGCTATCCCTATAAAACTCATAGACAGATTTTACACGCTGAAACAATGGGCCGACCAAACCATCTCCAACGGGTTTACCGTCAATTCTGATAACGGGAACAAGCTCTCGACTTGAACTCGTCAACCAAACCTCGTCTGCCGACGTAAGTTCGGCCTGAGAAATTGGCTCCTCCCACACCGAAGGATCCGTGCCATCGAGTAACTCGACGAGTAAGTTGCGCGTGACTCCGGCTAAAATTTGAGCCGACAGCGGGGGCGTTTTAACCACACCAGACCTAGCAATAAAAACATTGCAAGCGGCCGCTTCTGTCACCAAGCCAGATCGAATAAAGATTGCTTCCTGCGATCCAAGACGTGCAGCATGCATCCGAGACATCACGTTAGCCAGTAATGAGGTTGTTTTAATATCGCACCGCCCCCAACGAAAATCTTCTATAGTAACAGCCGTAATAGGCTCGCTGTGGCGAAGACGAGTGAGTGGGGATGACATCAAAAAGACTGTCGGCTTAACATCCGTGCGCGGCATGTGGTCTCTATGCGCGACGCCGCGAGACACTTGAACATAAATCGTCTGATCATGTCCGCGATGTAATCCAATTAACTCAGCAACAATCGTCGTCCAACTGTGCACTGACAAGGGATCAGGAATCGCGGCTGACGCGAGGCTAGTGTGGAGCCGCTTAAGATGCTCCGACAATCGAAATACACTTCCATCGAAAACGGGGATCACTTCGTATACTGCGTCTCCAAAAATAAACCCTCGATCTAATACCGAAACCTTCGCCTCAGAAAGTGGTACAAAATGACCGTTCAGGTAACAGACTGAGTCAACCATAGGTCAAAGATATATAGTAAATCACTTGAAGCGCATCAGAACTTCGTCAAGTGCGCGACCGAATATCGACCCTTTTTTCCCAACCGCCTGGTTAGCAACAAGTGTTGCGGAGGCAATAACTTGCCCTTCGAGTTTAAAATGCAACATGCCGATGACTTGTCCAGACGCGACAGGAGCTTCTATAGTCTTAGGAATCTCAATCTCGGCTTCAATGTCATCGTGTTTTCCACGCGGTATAGAAACATATAAGTCTGACACGACCCCAAGTGATAACTCTTGAGCTTCTCCTTTCCAGACTTTTGCGCTGGCAATTTCTTCTCCAACACCGTAAATCTTCCGAGATTCGAAAAACCTAAATCCGTAATTTATCAACATCTGACTTGCTTCAGTGCGTTCCCGATCGGAGGTGCCACCCATCACCGCAGCCACCAAACGCATATCGCCCCGTATCGCAGACGCAACTAAACAATACTTAGCCGCCTTCGTATATCCAGTTTTTACGCCGTCTACAGAAAGGTCGCGCTTCAGTAAGCGATTCCGATTGTATTGACGAATTCCATTATAGGTGTACTCAGGCTCTGCAAATCTTTTATAAATTTCGGGGAAATCCCGAATGAATGCAGATGATAGTAAAGCTAGATCATGTGCCGTCGAATATGTATCAGGATCAGGCAAGCCAGTGCTGTTAGAAAAGCTTGAATTTTCCATCTGCAAACGCTTCGCTTGTTGATTCATAATTGCAGCGAAGACTTCTTCAGTCCCTGATATGAACTCCGCGATTGCAACGCTAGCATCGTTACCGGATTGAATAATGACACCTTGCAAAAGCTCATCGACAGAAACCCGTTTATTTACTTCGATAAACATACGCGAACCACCCATACGCCAGGCCTTTTCGCTAACAATCGTTGTGTCATTAAGGTCGATCGCACCGGACGCCAACGCGTCAGCGGCAATATAAGACGTCATAATTTTCACTAGACTAGCAGGCTCAACACGCTTATGCGGATTATGCTCGGTCAGCACAGTGCCTGAGTTAAAGTCAATCAAAATGAAGGAAGGTATGTCTAGTTTCGGCGCTGCCGGCACACCGGGCAATAGATCAGCCGCCAGCGCACCTGCTCCAATTAAGGCTGTAATCACACCGATCAAAAACGGCACTTTGAAAATTAGTTTGGGCGGATTTATCACATCTAAAATATTAGCATCATGTTTTGAATTATACGTGACATGGGTCCAGTCAATTGACAACAAAATAGTGTTCGTTAATGCCTAGGCCAAACAATGTATCAATCAATTGATCCGCCATCTCTGTCGAAGCGAGTGGTCCAACCTGGACACGATAGATTGCCTTATTACTTTTTTTAGACTCGTGGATCCGGACATCTTTCGGCACATATTGCGCCACCCTCTGCGACAATCTCTGTGCATTGATACGATCGTTGAAGGCGCCTATTTGGAGATATAGATCGACATGGGCTACCCCTTCTTGCGGTTTCGATCCTCCGCCTGTTTCGAGTACAGACGAATCTTCATTTATCGCAGTTATTTCTACAAACGCTGTACCGTGTCTTACGATCCCAAGCTTAACCGCCGCCGCATAGGATAAATCGATCACTCGATTTTCGTGAAACGGTCCGCGATCGTTGACTTTGAGTATAGCAGTACTCCCGTTTTCGAGGTTCGTCACCCGTACGTAAGTCGGTAATGGCAAGTGCTTATGAGCCGCTGTCATCCGATACATATCGTAGGTTTCGCCGCTTGATGTCTTCCGCCCGTGGAATTTCTTACCATACCAGGATGCAATTCCGCGTTCTCTGAACCCCCGACTTGTCTTTAGCGTATGGTAACGTTTCCCGAACACCTCGTACGACTCTGGATTTCCATATCTGCTTCGCAATAGAGCCCTTGGTTCAGCATCGCTGATATTCCCGATCGAAGAGAATTCGCCTGGACCGTCACTCCGCAACACAACACCGCAGCTAATCGTAAGTGACATACAAAGAGTAAGGAAAAGTATTCTTACAAAACGACAACATGCCATTTTGCTAAGATATAGATTTTAATCGGGCATCGCGTATAGCCTCAGCAAGCTTGACTACCGCCATGGCATACTTTGTGCGCGGATTGTACCGCATAATTACGTAAAAATTGTTTAGCGCAAACCAATACTCAGGATTGGCTTCACCCTCCAATGTGAATAGTGCTGCAAGCACGTCATCAACCGTTTTTTCGACCCTTATTCCAAAGCTAGTATATTCGCTGATATGACGACGTGGTTTAAGTCTACGTGACAGTAGACTGCTAACGTCCACGCCATTCACGACTGCTGCGACTACAATTGCTTCATCTCGTTCCCAACCATGCGATTTTAGATAGTTGGCGACGCTACCAATCGAGTCAACTCGGTCCTGCCAAATATTACTCACCCCATCTTGATTAAAATCGACTGCAAATTTTCTATAACTTTCAGGCATAAACTGAGGTATACCCATCGCACCGGCATATGACCCCGACAAACTCGAGACGTCAAGGCTCTGTTCGCGGCCCAGTAGAAATAGATGTTTCAATTGGGCACGAAAATAAGCCATTCTTTTTGCGTTTTTATTAGGGTAGTGAAAGGCTAATGTAGCCAACGCATCCACGACACGGTCGCTACCAACAATCTCACCATAGGCTGTTTCAACGCCAATTATAGCGACTATAATTTCGGCTGGAACGCCATAGATTTTAGAGGCTTCGATTAACGTCTCAGCGTTCAAACCCCAGAACTTAACACCTGCATTGATTCTCTTTTGGGTAAGGAAGTGTTTTCTGTATTCATACCAGGGTTTTGCTTTCTCTGCAGGTCGCCTCATCGCCTTTAAGGTTCGGTCAGAACGCTTTGCTTGCTTCAGAGTTTTAGCTACCTCCTGTCTATCGAAATCGTGTTCTGCTGCTATCTCGGTAACAAACGCATCAACCGCATCCGCGTCCAGTTCTCCTCCGTACGCGACCGAAGAGCAGAAAACCAAAACTAACGATACCCCAACAACGTTATTAAACATAAATATCAATAAAACCCCATAAATTGTTCAACTATAAACGATAAATCGTTTATGAGTATGAATCGACATCAGGATACCCAAACCAGCTAAGATAGTCACTAAGGATGTTCCGCCGTAGCTAACGAGCGGTAACGGAATACCAACCACCGGCAACTGCCCAGTTACCATTCCCATATTGACGAAGACATAGATAAATAATGTCATTGTTAAACTCGCAGCCAGTAGGCGGCCAAAACTATCCTGGGCGCTCAAAGCGATGCGTAAACTTCGTGCAAGGACCATTGCATAAGCTGCTAACAGGATAATCACACCAATAAATCCGAATTCCTCACAATAAACAGCGAAGATAAAATCTGTCGCGCGTTCGGGCAAAAACTCCAGATGAGATTGGGTTCCATGCAACCATCCTTTTCCCGAAATACCACCAGAACCAACTGCGATAGTTGCCTGAATAATATGGTAACCGGTTCCCAGAGGATCCCGCTGTGGGTCAAACAGCGTTAGAATTCGCTGCCGCTGGTAGTCGTGAAGTAGAAACCATCCAAGCGGTGCTACTAGTAATCCGATGCCAGCCGCCGAAAAGATCCAGCGCCAACTTATTCCCGCAAAAAACAAAGTAAACAGACCGGCCGCCATTACTAACAATGCTGTACCCAAATCTGGTTGTCGAATTATCAAAAACCCTGGAACCAAAACTAATAGCATCGCGACAATGGTGGTTCGCAAGTTGGGAGGTAGAACTTTATCAAAAAGAAACCACGCTATTGTTACTGGCACAACGATCTTCATCATTTCTGAAGGCTGGAACTGCACGATCCCGATATGTAGCCATCGATTAGCACTACGCCCGGTACCAAACAAGAAAACTGCGAACAACAATACGATGCCAAGAGCGTAAAGTAACGGCGCCCACCGAGCTAGTCTCGCCGGGCTAATTTGTGCGACAAGAATCATGGTGACAATACCAACACAGATCCTTATCGTTTGGCGCACCATTACATCCATGGACTGATCACCCGCGCTATAGAGGACTACTAATCCCAAACCGCACAATATCAGGGCGCCACTTAATAATTGAGGATCAATATGCAGCCGCATAAAGAGACTTGGTTGACTATCCATTATCACCCGCAACAACAGTTGCGCCCGTCAGGTAATAGTCAAGAATTGAACGCGCAATTGGCGCGGCCGTTCTACTGCCGCTCTCACCGTTCTCAACGACTACGACAACCGCGATCGCGGGTTTCTCAACGGGTGCAAAAGCAATAAACAAAGCGTGGTCCCGGAGGTGTTTTGGCAGATCATCACTACTGCCAGTCGCGTCTTGAGCGATACCGAGAAGCTGTGCGGTCCCAGTTTTTCCAGCAAACCGAAATTCGGCCCCAACACCAGATCTGTGAGCCGTTCCACGGCCACCATGTACAACTTCGATCATCCCCTGAATCACCGGATCCCAGTTTGATTCCTTCTCGACCTCTACCTCTGGCCCTTCATGAATACCAATTTCGGTCGCAATTTTAGCTATTGGATCCTCTATTTGTCCTACGACATGGGGAACGAATCGGGCTCCTCGGTTCGCCAAAGCCACTGTTGCATTCGCCAACTGCAGCGGCGACACCAACATAAATCCTTGGCCGATCCCTGTAATTAAGGTCTCCCCTGGATACCACGGTAGTGTTCGTATTCGCCGTTTCCACTCTGCTGAAGGCAAAAGACCTCCCGTTTCCCCCGGTAAGTCGATCCCAGTCGGTCTACCCAGTCCAAATTTCGACAAGGTTTTATGTAAGCGAGCAATACCGAGATCACGGGCAAGTGCGTAATAATAAACGTCACACGATTCCGCCAGTGATCGTTTAAGATCTATTCGACCATGCCCACGCTTTAGCCAATCTCTATACCGATGGTCGTCCCCTTCAAGAGTTAACCAGCCCGGGCAAAAGGTCTCATCATGAGCTTGGCGAACGCCGTGTTCGAGACCAGCCAAAGCAACCATAGGCTTTATGGTTGACCCCGGGGGGTATTGGGCCTGCAACGCGCGATTAAACAATGGACGATCACTAGACCCACGCAACTCGTTATAGGTCGCCGTACTTAGACCATCGACAAAAAGGTTTGGGTTGAAGCTTGGTTTGCTAACGAAAACCAAAACCTCACCAGTAGCTGGATCGATTGCGACGATCGCGCCCCTGTTTTCTCCCAGTGCTTCCGTTGCCACTTCCTGTAAGTCGGCATCTAACGTGAGGTAGATATCGTGGCCTGGAACAGGCGGTGAAAGAGTAGCCACGCGGATTATCCGACCACTGGCATTTACCTCGATTTGTTTGTACCCCGCGATCCCACGTAAGACATCTTCACGCGCCTTCTCTACGCCAACCTTTCCTATATGCGTCGATCCCCGGTAGGCCGTCCCATCCATCGCATTCTGCTCGTCCTCGTTTACTCTTCCGACATACCCAATAACATGCGCCATCAGCTCCTTCCTTGGGTAGTAACGTGCAAGGCGCGCCTCGATACTAAACCCAGGAAAGCGATGTCGATTTACGGAAAAAAGCGCTACCTGGCGTTCGTCTAATCCCGTTTTTATCACCACAGAGTCGAAGCCGCGAGCACGCTTCCACTCATCAGTTATTCGCTCAACCTCACTATCTTCGAGATGCATAAGGTTTGTTATTTCGACGAGTACAGAGGGAATATCGTGAACTCGCTCGGGCACCATCTCTAACGAAAATGACGGCCTATTCTCAGCTAGAATTTTACCATCCCTGCTATAAATGAGCCCCCGCGTCGGAGGAATCGGCACTACTTTGAGTCTATTATCGCGAGATAGCGTAGTGAAATGTCCATACTTAATAATTTGAAGATACGCGAGCCGGCCTATTACAGTGAAAATAAGTATCACCATCACCGCTATTGCGACCCAAACCCGTGCCTGGAATATACGTAATTCGCGATTCGGATCTTTCAGTGTTGGGAGTTTCTGCATTTCACCGTTTATCGAATTAGCAGGACTAATATCATGCTCCGGACGTCCTACGACGGAAATCGCGCAACACAACAAATATCCAAGGCCATAGCGCCGCACTTGTGATAGCGGCAAACAAGTACTCATACTCGTAACGTACCGATCCAAGTAAGTTATAAATCAATAACATTGACAACAAGTAAATAAAGATGAGTGATCCGATGACGATAGCTTGATGAAACAATGGGTAAACCCGAATTTGCTGATGATACATAACGACAATATAGGCCACCATTGCTAATCCGAAGGCATGCTGTCCAAGGAAAGATCCGTACAAAACGTCCAGCAAAAGACCGACAATCCAAGCGATAATGACGCCGACATGCTGTGGCAGTGCGAGACACCAATAGGCCAAAACTAAAGCAACCCAAGCCGGACGCCATGCGAGCGCCCAGTCCGGTAATGGTAACGCGGTCAACAAAAACGCGACGACAAAACTCGCAACTATTGCCCATACTCCACGCAAATTGAATGTCATGGCACCAGATCCTGGCCCGTTGCACTGACCTGTTGTATTTCGTCTCCCTTTGGTTCTGGCCAAACGAGCAACACTTCACGAGCACGACTCACTTGGGCGCTAGGCGACACGGCTATTCGCGCAAACGGTTCACTGTGATCTATGTCTACCGTTGTGACTTTGCCCACAGGGTAGCCTGCCGGAAATATTCCACCCAGGCCCGAAGTGACTACCAGATCCCCGACCTTAATGTCCGCATTGGTTGGGATAAACGAAAGCTCTAACTGATCAATTTCTCTCGCGCCGACGGAAATTGCACGCAAACCAGTGCGGTTTATTTGCACAGGAGCAGCATGCTCTATATCTGTAATTAAGAGTGCCGTACTCGTAAAAGGACTAGTTTGGATGATCTGTCCAAATACACCATAGGCGTCGACTATTGGTTGGCCAACAAACGCACCATGGCGGCTACCTTTGTCGATCACAATTTGGCGTGCCGATGGCAATGTTTCTATCGCCAACACATCAGCACCAACTACCGCTGCGCCAAATTCCGATGAGGACTCCAACAGTCGCCTCAAGCGGACATTTTCTTGCTGCAACGCAGAATACCTTTGTGTTCGCGAGAGCAAGATCATATTCTGTTGGCGCAGACGTTCATTATTAGCCACTAGCTCTTGATGAGACCGAATGCGGTTCGAAAGAGCTCCAAGCGCTTTTATTGGAGTGCTAACTGCGTACTGCACTGGAAAAATAACAACTGACAAACCAGACCGTAGCGCCGCCAAATGCTGGTCCTGGTGATCAATTGAAATCATCAAGAAAGACAATATTACGCAGCTGATCAAGCGAGAAGTGGGGGATTGAGTGTCCGAAAATAACGTTTTGATCGTCTTACGCCTACGTTAGGTCAAATCGGGTCTGCCCGACTCAATTTTCACTAGTAACTCTTTGAGCAGACACATGAACTTGAACAGGACAATATTGGTAGCTAAGCGAGCGATGAACTCAGTTTGTTTGCCGGAGCGCGCCAAAAGTATAGTGCTCGATAAGATATGACGCGTGGTATCTACCACATAATTGGTCCGATATACGAAAAGCTTTGAAAGCCATACTTATTGCTTATTGCTGTAAAGTCCGTACATTTCTGGACCCTCAGTTACTCTAGCGCCAGCATATCCGGGCCATGTTCCTCGATCATTTCCAACACACGCCCACCCCCTCGCGCGACACAAGTCAACGGGTCTTCCGCAACGATAACAGGCAGCCCAGTTTCTTCCACGAGTAGCCTATCGAGATCTTTAAGTAAGGCACCACCACCGGTTAACACCATCCCTCGATCAGCGACATCTGAACCCAGCTCTGGTGGCGTATTCTCGAGCGCCGTTTTTACCGCTTCAACTATCCCTGCCAAAGGTTCTTGCAAAGCTTCTAAAATTTCATTGCTATTCAATGTAAATGACCTTGGCAATCCCTCAGCAAGATTACGTCCTCTAATTTCAATTTCACGTACTTCGCTACCTGGATACGCACACCCTATCTCATGTTTGATCCGTTCCGCAGTCGACTCACCGACTAGGCTGCCATAATTCCTACGCACGTAATTAACGATCGCGTCGTCGAAGCGATCTCCGCCAATGCGAACGGAGTCGGCATACACGATCCCATTTAGCGATATAACAGCAACTTCCGTTGTTCCCCCTCCGATATCCAAGACCATTGATCCACTAGCATCACTTACTGGCATACCTGCGCCGATCGCCGCTGACATAGGTTCTTCGATCAAATAAACTTCGCGTGCGCCGGCACCCGCCGCAGATTCTCGAATGGCACGACGCTCGACTTGTGTAGACCCACAAGGAACGCACACCAGAACTCGCGGGCTTGGTTTGAAAAACTGATCTCCATGCGCCTTGCGAATGAAGTGTTGGAGCATTTTTTCAGTGATAGTGAAATCTGCGATGACGCCATCCTTTAAAGGTCTTATAGCGTCGATGTGACCAGGTGTCCGACCTAGCATACGCTTCGCCTCAACTCCAACGGCTGCAATTGCTTTCGCGTTATTTGAGTCACGACCCCGTCGAATTGCTACGACTGAAGGTTCGTCCAGGACGATCCCCTTGCTGCGCGCATAAATTAAGGTGTTCGCGGTCCCAAGATCTAT
>CAYFFH010000070.1:0-11131 GCA_964342175.1 uncultured Enterobacteriaceae bacterium
ACTGTACGCAACAACAAAACGCCGGTTGATTCCAGTCGGTAAAACTAACCGCAAGTTGTCGCACAGCGAGCTAGACAAGGACATCAGGAGCTAAGAGCCTCTTGGACTTAGGATTACTCGGCTAAACCGACGTACCGCTCAAAAATTTTTAAGTTCTCTCGCGACACGGAATATCACGGTACACTACTTCTCAATGTAAGTGCCAAATCGTTGCAACCGAGCACGGCGCCTTGCAAGCAAAGCATCCGGATCAAATTTGGACAGTTCGACAAGTGTTTCAGCTAATTGTTCGCCTACCATCCGTATCGCGAGAGCAAAGTCTCGATGCGCGCCCCCTAATGGTTCATCGATTATCCCATCGATCATTTCCAACTTTAACAAGCGGGAGCTAGTGATACCCATCGCTTCGGCTGCCTTACCAGCTTTACTAGTGTTTTTCCAGAGAATTGAAGCACAACCCTCAGGTGAAATAACGGCGTAGGTTGCATATTTGAGCATGAATACCCGGTCACCAACGCCGATGGCGAGCGCACCGCCCGAACCGCCCTCACCAATTACTGTCGTCAGTATAGGAGTCCGCAAACTAGACATAGCGATCAAATTGCTTGCAATGGCTTCGCTTTGGCCACGCTCCTCTGCACCAACTCCAGGGTAAGCCCCGGGCGTGTCGATAAAGGTAAAAATTGGTAGGCGAAAACGTTCTGCCAACTCCATAATCCGTCGCGCCTTTCTATAACCCTCAGGTCGCGGCATTCCGAAATTACGATGAAGATTCTCTTTCGTAGTCCGCCCTTTTTGGTGACCTATAAAAGCCACACCGCATCCATAAAATCTACCAATTCCAGCCACTATCGCAGGATCATCACTAAATGATCGATCACCATGGAGTTCATCAATATCATCAAACAAGCCCTCCACATAGTCCATGGTATATGGTCGCAGTGGATGACGTGCCAAACGCGCTATCTGCCAAGAATCCAGCGAAGAGAAAATGTCTTGAGTCAGCTCTCGAGACCGATTCGCGAGTTGATCGATTTCTTCGGTCATATTAACGTCGGAGACATTACCGAGCTGTCGTAGGTCTTCAATCTTGGCTTCCAATTCTGCAATCGGCTGCTCAAAATCCAAGAATTTTAGGTTCACCTGAATTGATTCAGATATTTCTTCGGCCATATCACGTCCCCGAATAGCGAACACATCCTAACATTTTCTATGTGCTTATACGCAGCGCACCTCAGCACGCTTTATTTATCTGAGTATCAGCCAAGAAACTGATTCCAACGAAGATTAGTTGTATTCAACTGAGACCGACTCTTCACCGAATTGCGTATGGAACTGCTCTAGCAACATATCAGAGATCGATACTTGCCACTCGTCGGACAAACGTAATCGAGCGATCGCAGTACCATTGGTATATTCAATCAAAACAGGGCACCCCCCTGGCGTACAACTCGACAAGGAATGCTTTAAAAACTCTAACCTTGCATTATCCAATTTCGATCCAATCCTCAAAACCAAACTTCGTGCGTATTGATTTCGGGCCTCATCCAAGCTCAAAACGGTCTCCGCCTTCATAGCATGTTCGCCACTGAAAGCATCGAGTGTACATTCCCCAGTCACTACGCAAACCTTATCGCTAACAATACGATCAAGATATTCATCTAAGACCTTACTAAAAATCGTAACTTCGGTCCGCGCGGTTTTATCGTCTAGTGTGACAACCGCCATTTGGCCTCGTCGCGTTTTGGTCATTCTCACGCCAACGATCAAGCCTATAACTCGCCGTTGTTTCCCAGGTTTGAGGTTCGATAGGCGACAGTTCGAAAGGCCCTCAATCTCGTCTGAGTAACGGTCTATCGGATGACCACTCAAATATAATCCAAGCGTTTCTTTTTCCCAGGTGAGTAATTCTTTATCTGGCCATTCAGGAGTCGCAGTTGCTAGCTCCCACGCTTCAAGATCTAAATGATGCACCCGATCCGCAGAACCATCATTTACATCACCAAGCCCAAACATATCGCTCTGCCCAACCGCTACAGCGCGGGCTTGTTGTTCTGCAATTTGACCTGCGCGGATCGCGATAGAGGTCATACCTCGACGCGACGCACCAAAACAATCTAATGCTCCAGATCGTATTAATGCCTCCACCGCCCTTTTATTTATCTTTTTCGCGTCATTTCTGCTGCACAGATTAAATAGTTCCCGGTATGGTCCGCCGGCTTCACGCTCCGCCACGAGTGCTTGTATAACCGCCTCACCAAGCCCTTTTACCGCGCCGAGACCGTAATAAATTCTTGCGTCGTTGGCGACAGTAAACCGATAAGCGCAAGCATTAATATCGGGAGATGCAACCTCAATTCCTATCAAACGACATTCTTCAATTAAACGGACTACCTTGTCGGTTGAATCCATATCAGACGATAGTACTGCGGCCATAAACGCCGATGGATAATGGGTTTTTAGCCAGGCTGTTTGGTATGCAACCAAAGCGTAGGCGGCAGAATGCGATTTGTTGAATCCGTAGCCAGCGAATTTTTCCATCAGATCGAAAATCTGGGTTGCAATGCCTTTCGCAATTCCGTTCGCAACACACCCATCCAAGAATGTTTGACGTTGTTTGGCCATCTCCTCCGGTTTTTTCTTACCCATAGCGCGGCGCAGAAGATCCGCGGCACCAAGCGTATAACCGGCCAAAGATTGCGCTATGTGCATTACCTGTTCCTGGTAAAGAATTACCCCGTAGGTAGGTTTCAGTATAGGTTCAAGCTTCGGATCAAGGTATCTAACTGCCGCGCGTCCGTGCTTCCGGTCGATATAGTCGTCAACCATTCCCGATTGCAGAGGTCCGGGTCGAAATAAGGCAACAAGTGCAATGAGATCCTCAAAACGGTCTGGCTGAAGGCGCTTTATAAGCTCTTTCATCCCCCTTGATTCAAGCTGAAATACTGCAGTAGTTTGAGCTCGTTGAATCAATTTAAAGGTCGCTGAATCATCTAATTTAAGATTGTTGAAATCGAGAATATCTCCGCCATTGTCTGGTACATTTGCATTTATGTTCTCGATAGCCCAATGGATAATTGTTAGGGTACGTAACCCGAGGAAATCGAATTTTACAAGGCCGACCGCCTCAACATCCCCCATGTCAAATTGGGTAACCGTTGTGGAACTGCCCTGCTCACAATAAAGCGGCATAAAGTCCGTCAACGCAGATGGCGCAATCACAACGCCTCCAGCATGTTTTCCCGCGTTCCGTGCAAGCCCTTCTAGGCTCTGCGCCAGATCAATAATCGCCCGTACATCGTCTTCCGCTTCATACCTGTCTTTTAAGAGTGGTTCGTCGTTTAAGGCGCGCTTTAGCGTCATGTTTGGGTCAAAGGGGATCAGCTTCGCTAACTGATCGACGAAGCCATACGGGAAACTTAAGACTCTCCCTACATCGCGAACGACGGCCTTTGCAGCCATCGTGCCATGGGTGATTATCTGCGCTACTTTGTTCCTACCGTAGCGTTCAGCGACATAATCGATCACCTCATCTCGGCGGTCCATACAGAAATCGACATCGAAGTCCGGCATGGAAATACGTTCAGGATTGAGGAAGCGTTCGAACAACAGATCATATTCTAGCGGATCAAGTTCTGTAATGCCTAAAGCGAACGCCGCAAGTGAACCAGCACCGGACCCGCGCCCCGGACCGACCGGAATGTCGTGTTTTTTAGCCCACTGTATAAAGTCAGCGACTATAAGGAAGTACCCGGAAAACCCCATTGAGATAATAACTTCTAACTCTTCTTCGAGGCGCCTTGTATAGGCCTGCCATTGAGCTTCACTCTTATCAAAGCCCTTTGCACGTAGATCGCTCTGCCAAGTATCAAATCCACGTATTGTTTTTTCCCTTAACTCGCCATCTACGCTCTGATGCTTTAAAACAGGGAATATTGGTAAGTGATATGTCCCGACATCAATTTCCAAATTACACCGCTGGGCAATCGCGTAGGTATTATCGATTGCCTGAGGTATATCGGCGAAAAGTTCTGACATTTCTTCGCTGGAACGCAAATATTGCTGCGCTGTGTAGTTGCGGTGACGCCGGGGGTCCGACAGGGTACGACCCTCATGAATACAAACGCGCGCTTCATGCGCCTCAAATTCGTCCGATCGAAGAAACCGCACATCATTCGTAGCTACAACAGGTAGACCGTACCGCTCTGCCATCTTCAGTGCACCATCATTGCTTTGCGTCTCTCCCTCTCGGCCGGTTCGGGTAAGTTCTAAATAAAATGCGTCACCGAATAAATCGTGCCAATAACGCATCAGTTCATCAGCGCGCCGTTCATTGCCGTCTATTAGGGCTGCGCCAATGTCTCCGTTAATTCCACCCGATAAAACAATCAGGCCGTCAGCGAATTCAGGTCCTAACCAACTGTACTGAACACCGGGGATCCCGCGTCTTTGTCCCTCAAGATAACTTCGCGTTATCAAGGCTGAAAGCTTCCGAAATCCGTCGTGATTACGGCACAGGAACAACACACGATGACGAATATCAGCGGTTTCGGATGAGCCTACCCATAACTCAGCACCGATAAGAGGTTTAATACCCAATTGACGCGCGTGCAAATAGAACTTGACCAGGGAGAAAAGATTACATTGATCCGTAACGGCAACCGCCGGCATTTCCAACTCGGTCACGCGTTCTATCAAACTCGGGATCCTAATTAACCCATCGACCAGAGAAAACTCCGAGTGCACATGTAAGTGGAGAAATCGACTACTCACCGCACTGACTCAAGTAGTCACGCACGGGAGAAAACGTTCGTCGGTGCTCTGTAATTGGGCCGTACCTTTTCAATGCCAAGCGATGTTTTGTCGTTGGATAACCTTTGTGGCGATCAAATCCATAATGGGGATATAACAAATGTAGGTCGTGCATGATTCGGTCACGCGTCACTTTCGCAATGATAGAAGCCGCGCTTATGCAAGGAATCTTGCTGTCCCCCTTTATGATCGAAGAAATGGGTATGTCAACCTCTGGGACACAATTCCCATCACACAAAACTCGATTAGGTTTGATCAAAAGATCTTCTATTGCGCGTTTCATTGAAAGTAAAGTCGCATGCAAAATATTTAGCTCATCGATCTCCCGAGAATTAGCTTGACCAATGCCAATCGCAATCGCCTTCCGTTTTATTTCCTCAAATATCTCTTCGCGGCGCGAAGCACTAAGTTTCTTAGAGTCGGCCAAATGTTGGATTTGCGGTGGAGAATCCAAGATTACGGCTGCTGATACGACGGGACCCGCTAGTGGCCCTCGCCCTGCCTCATCGACTCCTGCTAGCCACATAATCCTACGATACCTTACGATCGACGAGATCCAAGACCGCCTCGGCCGCTTGCGTGGCCGCATCTCGGCGCAATGTATGATGCACTTCCAGGCAGTGTGTTTCGTACTTGCGAACCTTTTCTTCGTTCTCCAGCCAATCAATCGTCGCGCCAGCCAGTGCGTCGGCGGTCATCGCAGATTGCACAAACTCCGGAACAATCTCTGTCGCAGCCAGTACGTTTGGCATTGCGATATGCTGAACCGTCACTAGTCGTTTCATTATAAAGTAACTAATTGGCGCTACCCTATAACCAACTACTAACGGTGTTTTCGTGAAGACACCTTCCATAGTTACGGTGCCCGATGCAACTATTGCCGCATTACTTGCACCTAAAACGTCATGTGATCTCCCTCGCGTAACCGTAAGTTCAATACCGGGACTCACGATTGCAGCACGCCTTAAAAAGTATCCCTCGGCATCTCCATTAATAGCACCTGCAACAAAAGCGATTTCCTTATTTCTTTTCGCGACTAGGTTCGCGGCGAAAAGAAACACATCGACGTGTCGCTTCCACTCCTGTATTCGGCTCCCTGGCATCAATGCCACATAGGATCTCGCAGGATCTAGTCCAAGCTTATGACGCGCACCGACCACATCTCGCGAAAGCGATATCTGGTCTGCTACTGGATGACCAATAAATCTTGTATCCACACCATAACATCGAAAAAAAGACTCTTCGAAAGGAAATAGTACCAGCAGTCGGTCGAGCTGAGCTGATATGGTTTTTGCTCGCGATTTACGCCACGCCCATATTTGTGGCGCGACGTAATGAACTGTCTTGATATTCTTGGCATATAAACGCGATTCAATACCCCTCACAAAGTCAGGAACATCGATGCCAACAAATACGTCAGGACGATCGTTGAGGTAAAAACGCAGAACCCGCTCTCGAAGCCGCCGCAATTGGGGGTACCTTCGCAAAACCTCAACGACACCCATTACGGACAGATCATCAATGCTGGCAACCAGTTCGCACCCACTGGCGCGCATCTTCGGACCAGCCATCCCTGTAATCCTAATATCTGGACATTGCCGACGAAGCGCGTCGATCAATGCAGCTCCGAGCTGATCTCCAGAAGATTCTCCAGCGACGATTCCAACATGCACCATCGTTTTACGTCGTGTCTATATCAGCAAGTAATACGCAACTCTTGCGACCCAAGGAATTACCGAACGATCCCGCGTTCCGACTCCTCAATGAACTCAACCATTAGACGAACCTCGGCATTCTCGACTGCCTGGCATCTTAACTCAGCTATCGCTTCTTGCAATGTAAGGCCTCGGCGGTACAGCGCTTTATAGGCACGTTTTAGAGCCACGATCGTATCGCGGTCTGCCCCACCGCGCGTCAACCCTTCCCGATTTATCGCTCGTGCCCGAGCGGTATTGCCCTCAACCATAACAAATGGTGGAACGTCTTTGACGATGATCGCGGCGATTGCCGTAAATGCCCGTTGGCCCACCCGACAGAATTGATGCACACCCGTAAAACCACCCAAAGTGGCAAAGTCATGTATTTCTACATGGCCCGCTAAGGTTGAGTTATTCGCGAATACCGTGTGGGAGCCTATTTTACAATCATGTGCTATATGGCAGTAAGCCATGATCCAGTTATCGTCACCCAACGATGTCACCCCACCTCCATGTGCCGTACCTCGATTGATGCTGCAATACTCACGGATAACATTCCCATCACCAATCACTAAGGTTGAATTTGACGCTTGCTGAAACTTTTTGTCCTGGGGATCTTCGCCGATAGAACAAAAATGGAAGATCTTGTTGTTTGCACCGATCTGAGTTGGTCCTTTAAGAACAACATGCGAACCTATCCATGACCCAACACCAATCTCAACATTTGCGCCGACTCTCGTCCATGGACCAATTGTGACATCCGATGCAATAACCGCGTCTGGATGAACGATAGCTTTCGGATCGATCAAGGATCGTCCTCCATCTCAGTTGTCATGAATTCTGCGCTCGATACTAACTCCCCGTCCACATGAGCGGTTGCAACAAAACGATAGATACCACTCCGTTGACGCGTTAACGTCGCGTCGATAATAAGTTGGTCCCCAGGTCCTACTGGCCGTTTAAAACGCGCTTTATCCACCGCGACTAGATAGTATTCTGCGTCATTTTTACTGCGCGTTTTATACGAATAGAATGCAAGCACCCCAGTCGCTTGCGCCATCGCCTCTAATATCAAAACCCCCGGCATAATTGGCCTTTTCGGGAAGTGCCCTTGAAAGAACGGTTCATTAATTGTCACGTTCTTGAGCGCCTTAATGGACTTGAAAGCTTCCCACTCTATAACTCGATCGATTAATAAGAACGGATACCGATGAGGTAACGTGTTGAGAATTTCTTTTATCGTTATCTCGCTCACTTAGCGCCCTCCAAGAAAACTCCTCACATCAAAACCAATGCAACAAATGATTCACATGCAAATGTGTGTACGACGACATACTACACTGTCAAGGCACGACGCTTGTAACAACTACGAGCGTACTCACCCAAACCGTAACATCGTCGACACACGGAAGCTCTGTCGAGTGGAACGAGACCAGTTCACAACCCGCAATCACCACACCGTCGTGTCACCGATCGCGCCCAGAACGGCATGTCTGAAATAAAACTAAATTCCTCAGAATAACTTCACCTAACGACACAACACGGTCCACGGCAGTGATCTTTTCCGCTGCCAACAGACTTCCGTGGGAGCACCACGCCTTTTTATCTGACCGCGGTGTCATCTATGCCTTTCGCGTTCGGCAGAAGTCGAGCACCGTAGTCGTGCCCACACCACGGACTATCCCTACTGTCCCGGCTGATTCCCGGGGGGGGTCGTTTACTTCTTAAGGTGCGTAATAATGGATTCGGTAATGTCTATTGGCGGGCTGGCGTAGATCACACCTTCCCCCAGAACCAAATCGAATTTCTTAGCTTGTGCAACCACGCGGATCGCCTCGACGATATCTCTTTGAATTTTGCCGAATTCCTCATTCCGCCGATAATTGACGTCCTCACGGAACTCGTCAGAGTCGCGCTTGAGCTCTCGTCGACTGTTGACGATATCCCGCTCTAACCGCGCTCGCTCTGTTTCACTCATGATTGCGCCGTCTTTCACCATTCTATCTTCAAGACCCTTGAGGGTCTTCTGCGCCGCCACGAGCTCACGATCGCGAGTCGCGAATTCTTTTTCTAACTTTTTCCGCGCAACATCAGCCATCGGGGCGGCCTCTAACACCTTAACGGCATTAACCACACCAATCTTGTAGTCTGCTGCTACCGCATGCCCCCAAAACACAATTGACGCGGCAACCGCTACTCCAAAAACACTATAACTAATTTTTTTCAATGCTTAATACTCCGTACAATGCCTGTTTCGTCGCAGGATGCCTGACATCTAAGTTTTTCGCACCCCGACCGAACTAATTACCTTGCTCAAAATGATGAGCCAAATGTAAATTGAAATTTTTGAACCTCGTCACCGAGTTTATCGTTAAATGGTTCCGCAATACTAACCGATAATAATCCAAACGGGGATAACCATACCCCTGAAAGCCCTACCGATGTCCGTAAGTCACTGAAAGCAAATTTCTGATCCGCCGCGAACACATTCCCAGCATCAAAAAACCCAGTTAGGCGAACGGACTTAAATTCATCGAGGAACGGGACGGGAATGATGATCTCAGCGTTCCCTACCACCATCGTATCACCGCCAAGCGCACGTCCAAAAATGTCCTCTGGGCCTAACGAGAACTCTTCGAATCCTCGCACCGTCCGTGGTCCCCCGGCATAAAAATTCTCAAAAAACGGTAGCTCAGATGTATCTCCATACGCTTCACCGTACCCTACCTGACCTTTGAGTAATAGTACGTATTCTTTAATCAATGGAATGAATACACGCGAATCATAGTCTACTTTCCAAAATTTTAGGTCACCGCCAGGAATCGCGGCCTCAACACGAACTCGTTGCAGTGTCCCACGTGTTGGAAATAGTCTAGAATTTCTCGTGTCGTGAGCATAGGTCACACTTGGCCGGAGCAAATTGTATTCATTTCCCTCTCGGAGGATAAAGTTGGCTATCCGAGGGTCTATTAAAAATAACGGCGCGTCTATCGATGTCGACTCATAATCTAAAGATAGTCCGATAGTATTATATTCTGATATTGGAACGCCAAAACTCACGCCGCCGGAGAGAATTTCAGATTCGAATTGGGTTGTAGTGCGGTTTCGGTTGCCAGCCTCCGTCCTCGAATACGAAATATTAAAACCCCGGCTAACACCATCGAGAGTCCAATAGGGATTGACATAGCCGAGTCTGAATATCTGATTAATTTCGCTGTTATTGAACGCGAAACTAACGCTCTTACCGCTACCAAGAAAGTTATTCTGGGTTATGTTCGTATTAAAAATTAACCCTTGTGATTGAGAAAAACCAAAACCCAGCATAAAGTTTCCAGAAGGCTGTTCCTTAACTGAAAACTTTACATCAACCTGATCCGTCGATCCGGCCACGGCGGGTGTCTCAACATTAACGTCTTCGAAAAACCCTAGTCTCTTTAACCGTATCTTAGACCTCTCAACAGCGTTAGTTGAAATCCAGCCGCCTTCCAGCTGGCGCATTTCACGCCTTAGCACTTCATCCCGAGTTTTACTGTTACCGACAAAACTTACACGACGCACATAGACACGTTGACCTGGATCAACGAAATAAGTGATGGCGACGGTCTTATCCTCGTCATTAGCCTTTGGAATTGGATTTACGTTTGCGAACGCATAACCCTCATTCCCCAGCCGCTCTGTCAAAAATTTGGAAGTCTGGGCCATCTCCTTACTCGAGAAGACCATACCCTTTCGTGTTATCACCCAGTCAAACAATACTTCAGGCTCAACAATCAACTTACCCGATAACTTAACCTCCGATATGGTAAACCGATCGCCTTCCGTAATATTTACTGTCAGGTAAACATCTGACTTATCCGGAGTGATTGAGACTTGAGTCGAGTCTACATTGAAATAAATGTATCCATTATCAACATACATTGACCTTAAACGCTCAAGGTCACCTTGAAGTTTCTGCTTCGAATATTGATCGTCCTTCGTGACCCAACTCAGCCAAGTTGGTGTTGTGAGATCGAATTTACTAACAATCTCCTCGTCGCTATAAACTTCGTTGCCGACAATGTTTATTTCTTTTATCCGCGCCGCTACACCTTCAGAAATTTTGAAGTGGACACTGACACTACTTTGATCAACGCGCTCTACTTCCGAGTCAATACGCACACCGTACTTTCCATGCGCGTAATATTGGCGTCGCAACTCTTGTTTAACTTTATCGAGCTTTGCCTCATTAAACACTTCACCCTTGGCAAAACCAACATCGCCAAGGCCTTCAATCAAGTTGTCGGTCTTGATCGCCTTATTTCCGTCAAATGTTATATCGGCAATTGATTCTCGTTCCTCAACCACAACCACAAGGACGTCACCATTGCGCTCGAGTCGGACATCACGAAAAAAACCAGTCTTGAAAAGCGCACGTAGAGCATTACGCGACTTTTGGTCATCGACCGTGTCGCCAACAGTAATCGTGAGGTAGTTGAATACGGTACCTGGTGAGATGCGGTTGAGACCCTGAACCTGAATGTCATCAACAATAAATGGCTCGATCGCAACGGCCGTTGTAGCAATGACAGCCAACAAGCAACCCCATGCCCAGAGCTTAACGAGGGGAATCTGCATAAATTTTA
>CAYFFH010000071.1:0-11073 GCA_964342175.1 uncultured Enterobacteriaceae bacterium
TCCCAGGAGTCGTCGCATAGATCAAATTAAATCCGTCCACACCCTCCTCCCCGAGTGATTGCAGCTTGTCCGCAATCTGCTCATCGCTCCCTACGATCCAATTACCGCTAAGCTGCCGCATCGCGAGGTCACCAAAGGTTAAAGTCTTATCCGGCTCGAGCGCCGCGAAACTCTTCAGAAAGCCAAGTACACCGTTAAACTCAAAATCCGATATCGGCCGATCGGGATCGACGTCACCAAGATCTACCCCGAGGTGCCCACTCATGTGGGCCAGCCCGCCTTCAAGTGAGAGAGTTCGCTTTAAACTCTTCGCCTTATCTTGTGCTTCAGCTTCGCTGCCGCCGATCACTAGGGAAACACCTAAACAGATTTTGATATCACCGGCGCGACGACCATGATTAACTGCGCGCGACCTAATATCCGCTATAGTCTCCGCGCGTCCGCCACCCAGGATAAACACACACTCAGCGTGTTTTGCGGCAAATTCACGACCCCGATCGGACGACCCCGCTTGAAATAATAATGGCGTTCGTTGTGGCGATGGCTCACACAAATGTGGGCCCGGTACCTCATAATAAGGCCCATGGTGGTCGATGGTATGCACCTTCGCGGGATTGGTGTAGATTCCCCTTTCGAGGTCGCGAATAACTGCATCGTCTTCCCAACTCGCTTCCCATAATTTGTACAGCACGGACAAATAGTCGTCTCCACGATCATAACGATCGTCATGCTTCGGCAAATCGTTGAAACCGAGATTACGTGCAGCGCTCGGCAAATACGAAGTCACGATGTTCCAAGCGATTCGACCATTAGTTAGATGATCTAGAGTTGATGCCCGCCGCGCGAAGTTGAATGGGTGTTCGGCCAAAATCGATCCTGTATAGGCGAAACCCAGATGCTCAGTGGCGTGTGCCATCGTCGGTATGAGAAGACTCGGATCATTGACCGGAATCTGCATCGCCTCGCTAATAGAGGTTTCCGGCCCTCCCTTGTAGACGTCGTAAACTCCCATCACATCGGCCAGGAATAAGGAATCGAATTTGGCTTCCTCTAAAGCCTTAGCGAGGTCGACCCAGACGGTTAAAGAAGTGTAGTCGAGCTGGCGTGTATCGGAGCGTCCCCACAAACCATGATGGATGTGAGAAACACAGTTCATCGAGAACGCGTTAAACAACAGACGCTTTTGAGATGCCATATAGAAAAGGGATAATTACGTGGGCTTTTTGAGTTCAACTAAGATAGATCGAAATTCCTCGCCATTATTATGGGCCGTTTCAATGTGACCTTTAGGAATGTAGTCTGCTCTTCCGGGTCTTGGATTGTAACTATACTGCTCACCAAGATCGCCTCCGGTGCCGTCGTGAAACTCAACATCGATCGGACCTGTACCGGTAAGGTTGACGAGAAAATAATCGTAGGTGTGCTCGTGCTTTTCTATAGTCTCACCAGCGGGAACGATCTGATTCCAAACTCGCACATAGTCATCCTCGTAAACAATCTTTGTCGCAATTGGTGCTAATTTTTCTCCCATGATTTTCTCCTATAAACGTCGTTACCAAGCCACACGACCTGTACGACTCATATAACTCACTGTTCAGTAATTTAAACTGTTAGGCCTGTCACG
The DNA here is from genome assembly GCA_964342175.1 of uncultured Enterobacteriaceae bacterium. Lineage (GTDB taxonomy): Bacteria > Pseudomonadota > Gammaproteobacteria > UBA11873. The sequence goes on from CAYFFH010000071.1 coordinate 1,625, forward strand.
ATTTGCACATTAAAATCCCAAGCGTCCAATACCGGGTAGTTTGATCGCAAAATCCAGCGGGTCTATACCGAAGTTTGCACTCATAAGATTCAACTCGAGTCCCTCCTCGCGAGCCAATGTGATACCGGCGACCCCGAAAAAAGACAATTGCCAACCCGTCCCACTCGGTGCCCGGTCTACAAAAGACCCGTTGCTAAGGTAGTCCTTTCCGATCGCGGTAGTCGGTAACTCCAACCCTAGTTCTGGCACTTCACGCGCGACATGCGCGATGAACGTATTACTATTCGGTCCGGGCCACAATGTATAGGAGTATTGATACGGGTAAGTTAAAGTCGCTGTGACTATCTTCGGGATCAACTGTGTCGCTCGCTCACCTCGAATATCGGCGAGCAACTCTGGTGGGTTCCCGTACCAAGATCTGTCAGGTTCGTCCTCAGATGATACGACTACACGCTGTTGCCGCCATTCTCTCCAACCGACGACTTGGTGGACCGTGTATCGCGCTGCTCCAGAGGGCTTCGTGGCGATCCAGGTATGTACCGCAAAGATCCCCCTCCAACTAAACGCACGGGCAGCATAAACTTGTACAACTGCTTTCGGCTCCGTGTCGGCGGTAGGAGCAATGTTTTGTGACGAACGATCGGCGTTACGCCAATCACGACTAAGGTTAATTTTTCCACAGGCGACCACAAGTATCGGTCCGATCAAGAAGCACACAATCACATGAGACAAACGTTTACGTATCGTTGAAATTTTCATCGTGCAAGTTTGCCACGTCTCACTTACAAATAGTTAAAGGCGTGTGCAATACCATCAGTACACCTAGATTCTAATGTTGCGCCGCAACCTACGGAATAGATTTATCCCTGCCAAAACGGCACTATACTGTGTATCTGGCCTACCGTAGTGAAACAGAGTCCTTGCTCATGACTACCAGCACAAAATTAAATGTCCCGGACGGTCATTCTCTACATCACGTTGTCTGCCCTCATGACTGTCCGGACTCATGTTCTATGTTAGTCACGCGAGATGACAGATCAGGCCGCGCGGTAAAGGTGCAAGGCGATCCGACGCATCCCCTGACCCGCGGTTACCTGTGCAACAAGGTTAACCATTACCTTGATTATGTTTACAACGATAGCCGCGTTCTTTACCCGCACAAGCGGATCGGCCCGAAAGGTCCTGGCGCGAAATTTGAACGGATATCGTGGGACGATGCGCTCGAGACGATCACACATAACTTTAAGCACGTCATAAAGACATACGGCTCTGAAGCGATCCAACCATTTAGCTACTCTGGCACGATGGGAATGATCGGGTTTTTTGGCATGGATAATCGCTTTTGGAACAAGATGGAGGCAGCGCGCCTCGAACAGTCAATTTGTGTGCATGCAGCGTACTGGGCACACGTACACACTTATGGTTCTGCAAACGGCGCCGATCTCGCGATCGCGTCAGAGGACGCAGACGTCATGATCCTGTGGGGTTTCAACCCGGTTAGTACCGGTGTTCACGCTATACCCCTCATTCGCGAGGCAAAAGAGCGCGGTTGCAAAATTGTAGCCATCGACCCGCGCGAAACGCGTACAACTTGGATGGCTGATTGGCATGTACAACCGAAACCAGGCACAGACGGTGCGCTGGCCCTCGGTATGATGAAGATCATCGTTGACCATGATCTCCATGACCATGACTTCTTAGAGCAAAAAACACGCGGTTGGGAAGATTTTCTAAAGCATAGGTTACCAGAGTATCCACTAGAACGTGTCGCCAAGATCACAGGAGTTGCCGAAGCTGACATCGAGAAACTTGCTTTGCTTTACGCATCGACGCAAAAAAGCTACATACGCGCAGGCCACGGTCTTAACCGGCATCAGAATTCAGGTCAGATGGCACGCTCGATCCTGATATTGCCATGCATAACCGGAGCTTGGCGCGAGCGTTGCGGCGGCGCTGGTTTCGGGCGAGTTGAGGAATCCTTCGAACAATTTTTTACCGCCGATTTTCACCGCCCCGACCTGGGTGATCGCGCAAGCAAACGACTGATAAACATGGTGCAAATTGGGCGAGCACTCGCAGATAACATTGGCGTCGATAACCTGCCGCTTGACCCACCAATCAAATGTCTATTCGTATATAACGCGGACCCCGCGAATTGCGTACCGAACTCGAGAAACGTTCGTAAAGGTTTGAGGAGGAATGATCTGTTTACCGTGGTACACGATACCTTCTGGACCGACTCAACTGACTATGCTGACATCGTCTTACCCGCAGATACACAACTCGAACGCGCAGATTTCCATGTTTCTTACGCCTATTTTAATTACGGCATGAACTTACCCATAATAAATCCTTTAGGCGAGAGCGTGTCGAATTCAGAATTATTTCGGCGTCTGGCACGCGCTATGGAATATGTCGATCCAAATGACAACGCCTTTACACAAACTGACGAGGAGATAATTAGAGATGTACTTGTCGCCGGTGACCGTTTACCACTCTTAGAAGGGATCTCTTATGACGATATAAAAGAAAACGGCTGGGCAATAGGTAAATTTGATTCGCCACGTCGAAATTATATCCAAGTTGGCTGGCCGACTAAGGATGGGAAAATCCAGATTTATTGCGATGAGCTAAAAGAACTGGGACAGGATCCGCTCCCGACCTATGTCCCAGAAATGGAAGGCCAAGAAGATCCGAAACGCGCACATTATCCTTTACAGGTGCTGAGTTCGGCGTCGCACTATTTTATAGGAAATTCCTTCCAGACGGTCGAACGCCTGCAGGCGATGCAATCACGTCCCACGATTGAAATTTGTCCGCTCGAAGCCGAGCGGCGAAAAATTAAAGATGACGACCTGTGCCGTTTATATAACGAACGGGGGGAAACCTATGGTTATGCCGTTATTATCGAAGGAATGTTACCTGGAATAGTTGGCACGCAAAAACAGATAAAAGGTAGCAATACGCCAGGCGGATTAAACGTGAACGCACTGAATACGGAAATTCTCACTGATATTGGATTCGCACCAACGTTCTATTCGGTGCTGGCGGAGATCGAAAAAGCAAGTGATGAAATGTGCCGCGCTGCCTTATTACGCGAATGGGGCGGCAAAGACGGATACCTACGAATGTGGCGTGCACGCAATCCTGACAACGACCTGGATGATTCTGATATCTTGGCTCAGGCTACAGCGGAATATCCTGGAGTTTTCGATTAAGAGCCGACGACAGAATTTTTATGCGCGATCCTCTAAGCCTTCCTCAACCGAGCACTCAGATCCGTACCAGTCGGATCACGGTAAATAAGGCAAAGATCCTGTCACAGCGTGCACTCAACCACGACACCTACAAACTTGTCGTTGCCTGCAACGAAGGCAGCAATGCGATCCACGCGTCAGCTGGCCAGTTTGTAACCTTACGATTCCCCAGTATCACTCTCCCGCGCCCCTATTCACTTGCCCGGAATCCGAAAGCGGAGGCTCCAGGCCATCATACTTTTTTTATTCGCTTGGTACCCGGAGGAGAAGTGTCCGAGTGGCTAACTAAGTGTGATCGCAGTGGCACAGAAATCGAGGTGGCGGGCCCACTTGGCGCATTCGGATTAGACGATGCAACGCAGCCTATGATCTGCATCGCTGGTGGTAGTGGTATGAGCGCAATCATGGCCATGATTGAGGACGCTTGCACAAGGCAAGTGAAACGCGATTGCGTTTTCTTTTACGGCGCGCGCGGCCGAGCTGATTTATATTGTAAGGAGGAAATCGACGAATTGAGTGACAAGTGGCATTCCGCAAATAGTTTTAAATTCGTTCAAGTACTATCCGAAGAACCAACTGATTCAGATTGGACTGGCCCACGAGGGCTCGTCACAGAACACATCGATAAAGACTGGATTCAAACCGGCATGATCAACCCTGTAGAATCGTCCGCGTTTTTCTGCGGACCACCACCAATGATAGAAGCAGGTACGAAGATGCTGATGCAATCCGGAATGCCGCGAGAGCGTATCTTCCGCGATGTGTTCGAAGATGCGCGTTCCCCCGCTCCAGTAATTGATAACAGTAGATGCGTACTCTGTGATGAATGTCTACTCGTCAAGCCCGTTGAGCATTGCATCGTCGAGACCTCTGGTTTCGATATAGTCAATCATGACCAGATTAGCGGATTTCGCGCTCTAAAACCCTCTCGTTCATCGGGCCTTTACTACAACGCGCTTTTTATTGATCAAACCGAATGCATCCGTTGTTATGCCTGTGTCAGCGCTTGTCCGCACAATGCAATCCTACCAGATTACACACTAACGAAGACTCTACGTCAGCGGCTTAATAAATAAATCAGGAACCTCTAGGCTGACCTGTCTACGTCTCACTCATAACGCTTCTAACGATCGAGGTTTTTGACTCAGCCACGGAACATGTGGGGAGTTATTATTCGAATACGACTTAACAATTATTATCTGCGTGTCGTTCGTGAATACGAAAGTGGTCTTCAACACATAATCTTGAACTGAATTTTTCGGATCAACAATCTAAACGTCGCGTTACCGAGTACTACTGCTTTCCGTGAATTTATCGAAGTAGATATCGCGGCCACGCATGCCAGCACCTGTCAAAATTGGTATCGCCGCGTCGATCATCAGCGGTGGCCCGCATAAATAAGCTTGTGCTTCAGCAACCTCAAATTCACTAATGCTTTTGATGAAATCCGTTACAAGACCTCGAGCACCAACCCAATCGCTATCTTGCGGTTCTTCAGACAAGATCGGTAAAAACCGTGTTGAGCCTGACCATGACTTAATAAGAGGATCGATTACATCGTTGTCATAAAGGTCCGCTTGAGTACGTCCCCCGTAGAGGTACACAATCGGCCGATTAGAGCTCACACCGCCCTGCTCAAGCATCGCTTTTATAGGCGCCATACCACTGCCACCCGCAATAAAGATGATCGGAACATCGGCGTCACGAAGTCGGAATATTCCGTATGGCCCTTCTATATCAACGGGTTCACCAATTCGATCGCCAACTGTTAGCCAACTCGATAATTCACCGTTCGGGATCAATCTGACATGAAATGAAATTTCATGTCTGCCTGTAGCCAAGGGTGCAGTGGCAAACGAGTAGGAACGACTCACCGCAACGGCAGGTAGCGTGAGTTTTGCGTATTGTCCAGCGTAATAATTTATCGATTCGTTAAGCGCAACACGGACATCAAAAATATCGCGGGTAAGGTTCGAGACGGAAACGACCCTACCACGAATTTTTCTGGCGGCTATCGTCGGCAGTCCGTCATCAAGCGTGTTAACACGAACTTTAAGGTCAGTTTTTGCCAGAGATTGACAGGCAAGAATTGTACCGCCTTTTATCTCCTCCATATCTAGTACATAAGCAAAATCGGTTAGTGGTTTAATCTTGCCTTCTATCAACTGCGTCTTGCATGTCGAACAAGCACCTGTTTGACACTCATACGGATAAGCAACCCCAGCATTTAATGCGGCCTGCAAGATAGTCTGTCGGGGACTGACAGTTACAGTCGAGCCGAAAGGTTCAATGTATACCTGGCGGGTTTTGACGGGGCGTTTGAAGAGTCGCTTTAACATGTAATCAAAAAAATACTGATTCGTGCGGCGTTAACAATAGCTAGGCAGTTTTACTGGACGCGCACCGGATCCATGTTGGGCGCAAGCTAACTAAAGGTAAGCCGGTTCTTAGAACGCCATTCGCTCGTATGGTGTTCCTCTTTGTTATCTAAGAAATTAAACCTAAAAGCTATACGCTCGAGACAGTTTAAGCTTGAGCATAGACAGAAAGACCGCTGGCAGCATTCTGCTCTGCAGCGATCTTCTTCTCCGATTCAGTAGCAAAATCCTCATCCCATTTTAGGATCTGAGGTCCCATAATCCTTCGGAAAATAGGCGGACAATAAGCCAAAATAGCATTGGTTACACACCCGGTCCGCAGGATAGGCGATTCACCCGGAGTGACTTTTGCTAATTCGTAAAACGGCCGGTTCGGGTTTTCATGATGTTCCGAATGCTTGCTCACGTTAAATAAGATCACTTGAGACATTAATCTATTACAATTCCAAGAATGTCGCACACCATCGGGTTCACCCGGCGCACATACCTGCCCATGATGGAATTGGTAGCCGATCGCCTCATACATCATCTTACTCATCCAAAAAGCGACCGTATACATACCGACAGCGATCCACCCACCGATCATATAGACGATTGACCACACCACAAAAATACGCAGAGCACTACGAATCATTTTATTACCGATCCAATATACCGAATGTCCGTATTTTGAAAGACGTTCTCTTTCGACACCCCACGCATAGACGATCTGCTTGAACGGGGCACTTGAATAGAACGCCCAGTAACTATCACCACGCAAAGATAGTGAGGCGTCATGTGGCTGCCCCAAAGTGGTGTGGTGACCATAAACATGTTCCACTTCAAATGGAATACCACCAGTCATGGCGAAAAACCAACGTCCGAAAAACATAGAAACTGGGTTCCACGTTCGGTGGATTAGTTCATGCGCCATAATCACATTCGTGATAGCAAACATAATACCCAAGCCTAATGCCCCGCCTAGTAGATCGACAAATTGGTTCCCTGCTTTCGCACCAAGCGCATCGTAACCCGTCATTGAGAATACCGCCGCGCCGATGCCGAAAAGATCACCCGGCAACATAGTCCATATAAAGATAACGGCCGCAGCAATTATTACTGGGAGATAACTATACATAATTAGTGTAAGGATCCCCGGATAGCTGTATTTAGGCGCATCGCCATGATCTCCGAGTAGATAATCGCCAGCAAGGCCACCAAGGATGACAAAAACGAAGCCTAACCACATCCAATGGCCACCAAGAATGCAGCCAAGTGCAGCCACGCCAATGAAAACATAGTTAGTCAGATATTTTGTGTACTTAAACATGAAAAAACCCTCTCGAACCGCAGAATATCGTAGTCGTTCGCGACACAATTACTGGATATATTCTCACACGAAGTGACTCTGAATTAAACGTGATTCTACCTTGCGCAGCACGTTACCACATACGCCACCGGATATCTTGACACTGTAATACAGTCTTTGCAGGCGTCGCCACGCCGATGCCCAACTAAGTTAATTCGTAGATTCCTGACTCGAGATTATGTTGGTCAATGATCTTTAACTCTTCTGGTGTCGCCCATCTCTTATCCCATTCCTTCAGCATCGGGGTCATTAGCTTCCAGAACACTGGCGGGAACCATGACACCAACGTCATCGTCAAATAACCGCATGGGGACTCTGGCATCGGTTTATATTGATGCAAATAGAATGGCCGATCGAATTCATGATGCGAACCGTGGCGCCCAAGATTAAAAGTGAAATGATTACTAAGAGGGTTAAAGCTTGAAAATGTATTGCGAGTCGTGATTTTTTCACCCTCGATCCGAATCAAACCGTAATGGGAAAAGAAATTAAGACCTTCAAGAATGTATTTCGAAAATGCGGCGGCGATAAGCCACACAGAAAAACCAAGCCAACCGCCAACCAAAGAAACCAACACAACAATGACTGACCCGCGCATCCAAGCGTGAATGACCCGGTTGCTCAGTGACACCCACGGCTTTCCAAGCTTTGCCAGACGCTTTTGTTCAACTTCGTAACCGCCGCGCCACTGCATCCAGCCACCGGCTATTAGGAACTCATAAAATCCGGTACCACGCTTTGGTGACACGGTATCAACCCCCGCATACCCTAGATTTTTATGGTGGCCATGGACATGTTCGGTCGCGAAATTAGTACCAAAACTCAACGCAAAATCCCAGCGACCAAACCACATATCAACAGGATGAGCCGTACGGTGGGTCAGTTCGTGCGCTGCTGAGATCCCACTAACACCGAGTACCCCGCCAAGCGACATACCGACACCAAGGTAGTCATACCAAACGTTCGCGTTGCGGGCCGAGAAAACATCGACATTCATTCCGCTTGCAATGGGTGTCGCATTAACCCATGCGCCAAAACCCAAAATATCGCCGTCACTACACACCCACGCGGCTATAAAGGTCGCGAGCACGTGTCCGATGATTACGGAGTAGATAATTAGATCATGGATGACAGGATAGTTTGATACAGGGTTCGTTTCATCACGCCAGGTTTTCGTGATAATTTCGCCCCCGACCCCTATAGCAAACAAAAACACGAAACCGCTCCAGACATACCAACCACCGAGCAGAATCCCTACTATCGTTAGTGAAATCCAGATCCAGTGAATATATCCAAAACGTAGATATTGCCACATAATTTGTTACCCGTTGTCGTCTACGAAAGACACTATTTTTGCAGCGCAACAGTCAATGCACATCTGGTGCACGTGACCTGCTCATCAGACCGCTTTATAGTGGCGCTACGAGAACCCGCCTAGGAATTAATGCATGAAAACTGTACGCGGCGCCTGCCCCCATGACTGTCCCGATACTTGCGCTTGGCTTATCACAGTAGACGACGACGGTCGCGCAATCAAGTTAGAAGGCGATCCTGATCACCCGTTCACCCGGGGCGCATTGTGCTCAAAACTTAAACGTTATCCCAACCGAGTGTATAGCAAGGAGCGCGTGTTACATCCATTACGTCGAACAGGCGCCAAGGGCGAGGGGAAATTCGAACGCATTAGTTGGAACGATGCATTAGATGAAACAATCAATCAACTCCAAATAACTATAACGAAATCCGGACCGCTCGCTGCGATGCCGTATAACTTCGCCGGAACCTGTGGCATTTTACAACGCTACGCGGGCGAACAATTTTTCGCTCGACTTGGCGCGACGGAGATACTCGGCGACATCTGTGGCGAGACTGCGTATGACGCTGCAGCTTCCGTGATTGGCCCGATGGATGCAATGCAGGTAGAGGATCTGCAGCATAGCAAGTTTATAATCTTGTGGAGCACAAACACCGTAGCCACAAACGTGCATCTATGGAGCGGTCCAATCATGACCGCACGTAAGGCTGGCGCAAAAATAGTTGTAATCGATCCCGTAAAAACACCCACAGCGGCACATGCCGACTGGCATATACAAGTTCGACCAGGTACGGATGCAGCGTTGGCGCTCGCGATGATGCATGTCATCGTACGCGACAACCTCTACGATAAAGACTTTGTCGCACAACACACACTTGGCTTCGAGAATTTGAAGGCACGAATTAAAGAGTATCCGCCCGAGCGTGCAGCCACGATAACAGGGATCGATGCGACAGAGATCGAAAAATTGGCGCGTGCTTACGCCACCACTCGACCGTCCGTAATCCGGACCCTCGTTGGCATGGAACGCTACTCGAACGGTCATACCGCTATGCGCGCTGTTGCTTGTCTACCTGCTCTGATCGGCGGTTGGCGTGAACTCGGTGGTGGCTTGAGCTCGTTCATGCTATCGATGTTTTTTGAAGCCTTAG
>CAYFFH010000072.1:0-11073 GCA_964342175.1 uncultured Enterobacteriaceae bacterium
CTCACCAGATGAAATTAAAATTTTGATTCGTGAGTTGGGATCACAGTTTTTAATTGGATGTCTAGACTATAGCGTAAAGAATAATATGATTTCATTTCCTAAAAAAGGCACAGGAAATTTCAATGAAAGATTGAAAAATGCCGCCAATGCTATTGAGGACCTTGGCATAGGGGAAATGATATTGCAAAGCATTGATTTAGATGGAAATAGAAATGGATATGATCTCGAAAGAATTGAATTGATTTCTAAGGAACTTAGTATACCACTGATCGCTCTTGGTGGAGCGGGATCATATTTAGACCTCAAGCAAGCATTAGATAGAGGAGCGTCAGCCGTTGCTTCTGGCTCAACTTTTTCTTTTACAGGAGCATTAAGGGCTGTATTAATTAATTATCCAGAAGAGGATGAATTCAATTCTATTTCCATCTAGCTTATGAAAGAAAATATAGAAAGAAGAGAATGTACCGTATGTGTCATGGACGACAGTTTTTATCGTCTAACTTTTAATCAAGATGGGCAATGCGATGCATGCGCAATGGCTTTTTCAAAGTTAAAAACAGAGATTCGGACTGATGAAAAAGGAAAGCTTGAGTTAGAAAATATGATTAGTAAATTAAAAGAAGAAGGTAAGAACAAGCCTTACGATGCTCTTATAGGCCTCTCTGGAGGTGTTGACAGTTCATACCTAGCTCATCTATGTGTCAAAGAATTTGATCTTCGTGTCGTTGCGTTGCATGTAGACGCAGGATGGAATACTACTCCTGCAGTTAAAAATATTTATAGATTGGTTGATAAGTTAAATATTGATTTGTTTACTTTTATCATAGAATGGGAGGAAATGAGAGATCTGCAAAGAGCATTTATTTTATCTGGCGTACAAAACCAAGATATACCGCAGGATCATGCTTTTATGTCAAATGTCTATAGATTTGCTGCTAAACATAAAATTAATTATTTTATCAGCGGCATAAATTTTGCAACAGAGAATATCAACCCTTTGAAAGGTATTTCTCATCCATTTGATTCAATTCATGTTAATGCAATCCAAAGAGAATTTGGATCAAAGAAACTGAATAGATTTAAAATAATGTCAGTGTATGAATGGATAGTAAAAACAAAAATTCAAAAAAGACCTCAAATCATAACCCCTCTAAACCACATTGACTATGATAAAAGAGTTGCTAGAACACTACTAGAAAGCCAATATGATTGGACCAGTTATGGAGAAAAACATTGTGAGTCAAGATTTACTAAATTTTACCAAGAACAATATTTAACGGAAAAATATGGATTTGATAAAAGAAGACTGCATTTATCAAGTATGATAGTAGCTAGACATATTACTAGACAGCAGGCTATTAAAGAATTATCTAACCCTATAGTCTCGGATCGTGTGAAGGCTAAAGACCTTAAATTTATTGCTAAGAAGCTTCAGTTTAGTGAATCTGAACTTAAAGAGCTTTTTCAAAAAAGAGCTGACCATTTACAATATAAAAATATTAGGTGGTTTTTCGAATATTCTGTAGCAGTAAAAAATATACTTTCAAAAATTAAGTTTTGATTGTGATAAATTTTAAGATTTATTTAAATAAATAGAGAATTAGAAAATGAAGAAGACAGCTTTAATAACTGGCGTTACTGGACAAGATGGAGCTTTTCTTGCCGAACTTCTAATTTCCAAAGGATATATTGTCCATGGAATTAAAAGACGTTCCTCATCAATAAATACAGATCGCTTAGATCATATATATCAGGCACCAGATATTCAGGATAGAAATTTTATCCTACATTATGGGGATCTAACCGATGCAACAAATTTAATAAGAATTATTCAAGAATCACAACCAGACGAGATATATAATTTAGGTGCTCAATCCCATGTAGCAGTATCTTTTGAAGCTCCTGAGTATACTGCCGATGTTGATGGACTTGGTACTTTGAGAATTCTTGAGGCAATTAGAATACTTGGCCTAGAGAAAAAAACAAAATTTTATCAAGCATCCACATCTGAGTTGTATGGCAAAGTTTTAGAAATTCCACAAACTGAAACTACACCATTTTATCCAAGATCCCCATACGGAGTGGCAAAGTTATTTGCCTATTGGATTACTGTCAATTATAGAGAGACCTATAATATTTTTGCATGCAATGGGATACTTTTTAATCATGAGTCTCCTGTAAGAGGGGAAACTTTTGTTACAAGAAAAATAACAAAAGCATTATCTAGAATTAAAGTTGGGCTTCAGGATTGTTTGTATCTAGGAAATTTGAATGCTAAGAGAGACTGGGGCCATGCAAAAGACTACGTTGAGATGCAGTGGTTAATGTTGCAGCAAGATTCTCCTGAAGATTTTGTTATCGCAACCGGCAAACAGCATAGTGTTAGAGATTTTGTTAATCTATCTTGTGAATATCTTAAAATAGAAATTGAGTGGAAAGGCGAGGGTATTGATGAGGTTGGGATAGATAAGTCTAATGGCAAAGAAATAGTTAGAATAGACAAAAGATATTACAGACCTAGTGAGGTTGATACTTTATTGGGAGACCCTAAAAAAGCAATGGAGAAACTTTCTTGGGAGCCTAAGATTAGTTTTTCAGAAATGGTTAAGGAAATGATTATAAGTGATCTGAAAGATTCTGAAAAAGAATTATTCCTTTTAGAAAATCAAAATAAATAATTAACTTTTATGTCTAGTTTGATAGACCAAGATTCTAAAATATTCCTAGCAGGACATAATGGAATGGTAGGATCAGCCATAAATAGGAAAATGGTTGATTTAGGTTTTAAAAATATCCTTACTTGTGAGAGAGAAGTGCTAGACCTCACCAATCAAGCACAAGTGAAGCTTTACTTTCAAAATAACAAAATTGATTATGTGATAATTGCTGCCGCTAAGGTAGGAGGTATTTATGCCAATTCTGAATATCCTGCAGATTTCATAAGTGACAATCTCGCGATTCAATATAATCTTATATCAGAATCTTATGCGTCAGGTATTGAGGGTTTATTATTTCTCGGAAGTTCCTGTATTTACCCAAAAAATGCAAATCAGCCAATAAAAGAATCAGAGCTTCTTAATGGAATACTAGAGCCAACAAATGAACCATATGCCATTGCAAAAATAGCAGGCATAAAATTATGTGAATCATATAACAGACAGCATCAGACTGATTTTAGATCTGTAATGCCAACTAATCTATATGGACAGAATGATAATTTTCATAAAAAAAATAGCCATGTGTTACCTGCTCTAATAAGAAGGTTTCACGAAGCTAAGGCTCATAACAAGATGTCAGTCAAAGTGTGGGGCTCAGGTTTACCAATGAGAGAGTTTCTTCATGTTGACGATCTGGCAGATGCTTGCTTACATTTAATTAAAATCCCCAAAGAAGAATATATTAAGAGCATCGATCCTATGATTTCTCACATTAATATAGGCACAGGAAAAGATATTTCAATTAAGGATCTTGCAAGAATTATAAAGGAGACTGTTGGTTTTAAGGGCGATATTGTTTTTGACCCAAGTTATCCTGATGGCGTTATGAGAAAATTGCTTGATGTCTCAAAATTAAATAATTTGGGATGGCATCCTAAAATTAAACTTGAAGAAGGTGTATCAAAAACATATCAGTGGTTTTTAAATAATACATATAGGAATTAGCAGTCATTTTTCAAAAAGAAGATACTGTTCATCTCAAGAAACTATCTTATATACAGAACTTCTGACCATTTTTTGAAAGAGGCCTCGAATGTGTATTTACTAAGAAAAAGCTTTCTAGATTTATCAGACATTTCTTCTCTAAGATCTTTATTCTCATATAGTTCTTTAATGACTCTCAAAAGTTGTTCTTTATCCTGATTCTCGACCGAAATACCGATGCCATTTGTTTCAATGAATTTATACATTTCACAATCTTTCTCACCTATGAATATTAACGGTTTACCCGTAGCCATAACACCATATATTTTGCTTGGATAAGAATATGGGCTCACTTTTTCAAGCAATGTGATTGCATGGATATCTGGAATGTTCAATGTATAGTTGAGGATCTCTTTTTTTTGTAATGGATGGATTTTTACATTTTTTAAGTTATTTAATTTTACATAATCTTCCAGTTCATTCTTTCTATTTCCTGACCCAATAAATAGAAATTCTATCCCTGAAAAGTCTTTTAATTCTTTAGCCGAATATAATAATGACTCGAAATCCTCCTTTAACCCCATGTTGCCAGAATAACCAACAACAAATTTATCACCCCTAATAAATTTTGAGTATTGATTATTGCCCTCTTTTTTAACTGGGTATATCTCATTTTCGTCAATCCAGTTTGGTATTAAATGTATCTTCTTTTGATCAATTCCTTGATGTATAAAAAAGTCCCTCATTTCATCGCTTATTACCACAATTTTGTATGAAAGATTCATAGACCAATTTCTTAAAAAAATTAAGGTATTTAATAGAGGTATCTTTAATCCTGTACTACTTGCTAACTCTGGAAAGACATCTTGTACCCATTGTGTTTGTTTTATTTTTTTTAATCTACACGACATCCCAGATACTACAGATAAAAATGGTGGATCAGACATAGAAATCAGTACATCATCTTTATTTAGTTTAAATAAAATAAATATAAATACTTTAATAAGAAACAGTCCATAATCGAACAATCTAAATGCTAAGTTTTGATTCCTTGAATGAGGCAGCCCAAGCCTAATAATATTCATATTATATTTAGCTTCATTTTTGGATAATTTTATTTGAGAGTCTCTAACTCTATTCGATGTTAATATATTTATACTATTATCGTTTTTTGCTAGTTTTCTAGTAAGACTTAATAATAATGTATTCCCAGAGGATTCATCAGGATAAAAATATCTTGTTACAAAATAATATGCCATCGAATAAGCCTACCATCAGAAAGAATATTTCCTTATAATTCTTTACAAGGACAATGAATTCTAACTTAAATATTTATAACTTCCTAGTTACCCTGTGTATATGATTAGACAAATAGCAGACTCTTTTACAATCTTCTTTGCTTGTTTAATAAGTAATATCTTTTTTGCTCAAAGCCTTGAATTTTTTGAGATATTGATTTCAACAATCAGTCTTTTCCTGTTTCTTGAAATTGTTTTTATACCCACACTATTTATTACAGGTATTTATTCTTATGTAAGGAATATGGAGCCAAAAAATAGAGTTATAAAGTTGATTCAAGCTGCTATAGTCGCAGCGTTCTTAATCATATTAGTTTTTTATTTTTTCAACTATTACTTTACACAAGGGTTTATTTTCTCCGACCTTATAGTGTCTGATATAAGCTTTGCTTGGATAATTGCACTAATAGGTATGATTTGCTCAAGAATATTGGCTTATACATATATCTCTAATAACAGAACAAATAGTAGAGATTCACTATCAAAGGACAACGAAAATAAGGTTTTAGTTATAGGGGGAGCTGGTTATATTGGCTCATCTCTTTTATCCCAGCTTCTTGAAAAAGGCTATAAGGTTAAAGTATTGGATATTTTTCTCTTTGGTGAGGACCCTATAGCAGATTTTATTGATCATGATAATTTAGAAATAATCAATGGCGATTTTAGAAAAATAGATGATTTAGTAGTAGCAATAAGTGGATGCCATTCTGTAATTCACTTAGGCGGCATAGTTGGCGATCCAGCTTGTTCTGTAGACGAAGCGCTCACTAAGGAAGTTAATTTAACAGCTTCGAAAATAATCGGTCAAATATCTAAATCAGCAGGAGTAAAAAAATTTATTTTTGCAAGCTCTTGCTCGGTTTATGGAGCACAAAATTATATTTTAGATGAGGAATCAGAAACAAAACCCCTATCTTTATATGCAAAAACTAAAATAGCTTCAGAGAAAATTTTGGAGGAACTGACTGATAAAGAATTTTCACCAATATTCTTGCGATTTGGCACTGTGTTTGGCTTTTCAGGAAGAACTAGATTTGATCTTGTTGTGAATTTATTAACTGCTAATGCATTTTTTAATAATAAAATGACAGTTTACGGCAAAGACCAAATCAGACCTTTTGTTCATGTTAATGATGCTGCAAAATCAATAGTATGTGCTCTTGAATCTAAATTAGATGTCTATCCTGAAAAGTTAGTATTCAATATAGGATCTAACAGCCTAAACGTTAGCTTGTTTGATTTAGCTTCTCTAATCCAAGAAAATGTCCCTCAATCAGAGATTATAGTAGAGGAAGGTGGTGATGATGCGAGAAATTACCATGTGGCTTTCGACAAAGCGGAACACTATCTTAACTTCACTGCAGACTGGACCTTGGATGAGGGAATTAAACAAGTTTTAAGAAAATTGAAAAACGGTGAGGTTGTTGATTATACCTCAGCACATCATAGCAATGTTAAACATTTACATGAAGAGGGGCTCAAAGTGCTTAATGAAGAAGGTACTTCTAGCTGGGAAGAAATGTTGTTAGAGGAATCCTACTCATAATCGTTAGCGCTCAAATTTTTGGAGTAAATTTATGAAAAGTTGGAAAGAAATAGTATTAGACGGACCTGAAATGTGGCCTGATGAACATATCGTTGAGTTAGAAGCTCCATTTGAAGATGATAGAGGATTTATTCAGATGCTTGTTAATACCCCTATAAAAAATGTCACTTTAATTAAATCTAATAAGGGCGCTGTAAGGGCAAATCATTACCATAAAACTGATTGGCACTATATGTATATGTTTGAGGGCCAGGCAGACTATTATTTTAGGTCTGCAGAAAGTAAAGATGATCCAGCAGTTTTAGTTTGGAAGAAAGGACAGCTAGTTTTCACACCTCCAATGGAGGAGCATACTACAGTATTTACCGAAGATAGCTTATTTATTGCAATTAGCCGTAATCCCAGAGATCAAGAGGCTTATGAGGCAGATGTTAAGAGAGTTATCCTTGTAGACCCAGAAAGTATAGATCTATGAGTCTTGGCCTCAGTTACTCTGTTACAGAGTGCCGTTTGTGCAATGGAGATGATTTAGAAAGGATATTGAATCTTAAGCCTACCCCGGCAGGCAATAATTTTCTCACTTTAGAGGAAAAGAACCAAAATAATGAGCCAATATTCCCTCTTAAACTTCTGTTTTGTAATAAATGCTTTCATATTCAATTAGGCGAGGTAGTAGATCCGACCCATCTATTTAAAGAAAACTATCATTTTGTTAGTGGGACTTCTCCAGTTAATGTAAAGCATTTTGAAAATTACGCTGAAGATGTAATATCAAGATTTAATCTTAAAAAAGGTTCTTTTATTCTAGATGTAGGCTCAAATGATGGAACGTGTCTAAATGCTTTTAAAAAAAGAGGAATGCGTGTTTTAGGTGTGGATCCTGCAGAAAATATCGCAGCAATTGCAAATAAAAATGGTATAGAAACAATCTCAGAGTTTTTTTCAAGCAGCTTAGCTAAAACAATTAAGGATAAATATGGAAATCCTGATTTAATTACTTCTCATAATGTTTTGGCACATATAGAAGATTTTCATGGTGTGATTAGAGCAATTTCTGAATTAATGAATGAAAAATCTGTTTTTATCTTTGAAGTAGGCTATTTTCGGGAAGTATTCAATAATCTTTATTTTGATACTATTTACCATGAGCATCTTGATTACCACACTGTAACCCCATTAGTTAGTTATTTTGAAAAAATAGGCATGAGTTTATTTGATGTTGAGGAAGTAGATATTCAAGGAGGTTCATTAAGAAATTTTGTTCAATTAAATTCTGGAGAGCATGTCATAAAAGATTCGGTTCTAGAGTCTCTAAAGAGAGAAGAAATCGGAGGATTCACAAAACCAGAGGAGTTAAAAAAATTCCAAGCCAATATTGATTTGGTTAAGAAAGATTTAGTTGATTTGTTGAATGATATTAAAAATGAAGGTAAATCGATAGCTGCTTACGGCGCGCCAACAAAATCTACCACATTGATGAATTATTTCGATTTGAACAATGAGATAATAGATTATATTGTTGATGATAACCCATTAAAGCAGAACAAATATTCTCCATTGCTTCACATACCAGTTGTCCCCTCTAATCAGCTATTTGGCAACAAAGAACCAGATTATTTGTTAATATTAGCATGGAATTTTGCAGAATCTATTATTGGTAAAGTAAAGAAAACAGAAAATTATTCAGGAAAATATATTATTCCTTTACCTTCAGTGAAGGTTTTAGAGTGAACTATGGAGCTACCTAAAAATTCAACAATTCTAATAATTGCACCACATCCTGATGATGAGATATTAGGCTTAGGAGGCACAATTAAGAAGCTCTCCGATAATGGGCATGATGTTACTGTTCTTTTGGTATCTGGCCATTTACCCCCTTTGTATGCAGAAGAAGTTTTTATTGAACATAAACAACAGGCATTGGATGCACATAAGATTGTAGGAGTCAAAGAATCTGTATTTCTAGAAATACCGGCTACTTTTGTAAAAGATGAAACAGTTGCGGACTTGAATGGCAAGATTTATAAGGTTCTTCAAAACACAAAACCAAATGTAGTTTTTTTACCCTTTCCTGATAGACATATAGACCACCAAGTTATTTTTGAAAGTAGCATGGTTGCAATCAGACCTGTCTATGATGGAAAGATAATAGATATAGCAGCTTCTTATGAAGTTTTATCAGAAACACATTGGAATGCCCCAGCAATAGAGCCAGCATTTAATCCTAATATTACAATAGACATTACCGATCAAATAGATTGTAAGTTGGAAGCATTGTCTTGTTTTAAAGATGAAATTATGCCTTTCCCAGGACCAAGATCGATTGAGGCTGTTGAAGCTCTTGCTAAGTTTAGAGGAACACAGGCTGGTTTTGCATATGGTGAATCTTTGCAATTGTTAAGAATGAAGTTGTAGATTTAAGAATTATGAAATGCTTTTCGTCTGATAGGGTCCAAAAAAGTAAAAAATTAAAGATAAGGGCAAGCAAGTAACTAAAACAATTAGAGCACCAAACTCTGGATAGATAAAACTCAAAAAACTCATAGGTACTGTCCACAAAAAGTTTATTAAAATTGATATCAAAGCTGGACGACTATGTATCCCGGAATTAATAATTATCTGTTGATATGCATGAAGAGAATGATGAACACTGAATACATTTTCCTTTCTCCATATTCTTACGAATAAAGTTACTGTGGTCTCTACATAGAAAATTGATAGAAGTGTTAACCAGACCCAATATATATTAGAACCTTGTGCATAAGATCCAATAATAAATATTACAAAGAGAGATCCCAGTAATAGTGAACCACTGTCACCCATAAAAATTTTTGCAGGAGACCAATTAAAGAATAAAAACCCTATATTCACAGTAAATAAGATAAATAAAGAGCTAGAAAGAACTAAATCATTTGTTAATAAAAGATAAATACCTCCAACAAATGAAAAAATGGCACTATTTATAGAAACTAAACCATCAGCACCATCTATAAAATTGAAAGTATTGATTATCCATATGGAGCCAAAAATAATCGCCGGGAAAACTATAAAATAATCGATATTATTTTGAAAAGAGTTCTGTATATCAAACAAAAAACAGACCAATATTACAAATATCAACTGAATGATTAATCGCATTATTGAGCTAAGAGAATAAATATCATCAATAAACCCAGTAATCAACATTAAACTAGACCCAATAATTATAGATAGTAGATAGGCTTGAGGGATCTGATGAAATAAATTCAAAATAAGGATCATAACTATATAGACCAATCCAAATGATATCCCTCCAGATGTAGGAATTGTATCCTGTCTTACTCCCCCTTGATGCGGTGTTGAAAAAAACTTTAATTTTTTTGCTAATAGAATATAAATCTTAATGAATAGTATAGATAGTATGAGGGCAACAGAGCTGAACAGAATTACAACAGAGAAATATGTGTTGATTTTATCCATTATCTTTTTAAAGAAATGATGTTGATTAGTGGTAAATTATATACATCTAAAGAATAATTGATACTGAAAGGATAATTACTCAAAATCTTTCCGCACGTATATGAATAGTAATCAAGACACATGTGAAATAATCATCATAGGTGCTGGCATTATTGGTCTGGCAATAGGTGCAGAATTATCAAGGAAAGGAAGAGAAGTTATAATTCTAGAATCTGAGAGCAAGACAGTTCAACATGCTAGTAGCCATAACTCTGAAGTTATACATTCTGGTGTATATTATGAACAGAATAGCCTTAAGGCTAAATTTTGCGTAGAGGGTAATTTTCTCCTTTATGATTATTGCAAAAAGAATGGTATTGATTTTAGAAGATCGGGGAAGCTTATAGTAGCGAACAATGAAAAAGAGTTATCTTCTATAGAGCAACTGTCAATTAATGCAAAAAATAATAGCGTTAATGAAGCAAGAATTTTAAATAAAAAAGAGCTATTAAGTCTCGAGCCAAGTTTAATAGCTGAATATGCATTATTTATAGAAAGCACGGGAATTATAGACAGTCATGCATTTGCTCTCAGCTTAGAGGCAGAAATTGAAAATAGCGGTAATTATATTATTACATCAACTACTGTGACTAATGGTCAATATAATGGTAATGAGTGGGAATTAGAGATAGGCAGACAAGATTCTTATTTAATTAATTCTGAAATTGTAATAAATGCTTCCGGATATAATTCCTTAGATCTTGCTAATAAATTTGGATTGAATAATCTACCTGAGACTACTTATGTAAAGGGACATTATTATAAATATCATGGGAAGAATCCATTTAATCATCTTATCTACCCTCTACCTGAAAAACATGGATTGGGGGTGCATACATCAAGTGATATAGATAATAGTTTAAGATTTGGCCCAGATGCAGAAGTTGTAAATGAACCCAATTATTATTTTGATGCCACTGAAGAAAGATTTTCTAGATTTACTGAGTCAATAGGTAAGTATTTTAATGGGTTTGACAGTAATCTTTTAAAAGAGGATTTTTGCGGAATACGAGCAAGAATAGGAGCAACTCATAAAGATTCAGACTTTTCTATTTTATTTGAAAAAGATCATGGGCTTGAGGGATTTATA
>CAYFFH010000073.1:0-11008 GCA_964342175.1 uncultured Enterobacteriaceae bacterium
CAATCAAATTCCGGGCCGGGTAATGAAAGCCGGTCGCGGGGATCTGGACCTGAGCCAATCACCGATAACATGAGAGCTGCGTCTTCTACCGTTCGCGCATTCGGCCCGATGTGTTCAATTGATTCCCAACTCGATACCCCAGGGTAACGTTCGTCCTTGGTGCCGGGATACAAAGGCACACGCCCCATCGACGCCTTCACGCCGACTATCCCGCAATGTGCGGCTGGGATCCGAACCGACCCACCACCATCGCTAGCGATCGCGAGTGGCCCCATACCGGCAGCGACGGCTGCAGCTGAGCCGGCACTCGATCCACCTGAAGTTCGTTCGAGATTCCATGGATTGCGTGTCGTTTCGAACACTGGGTTGTGCCCAGCGCCGCTGTAGCCGAATTCCGGGACGTTGGTCTTACCGATAATGATTGCACCGGCTGCTTTCAGCCGCTCGACTACGACATCGTCTTCATCCGGCATGAAATTTTCGTAGGCGATGGATCCTGAAACGGTCCTAATTCCGGCAGTGCAGACTAAGTCTTTAATACCTACAGGTACCCCCGCAAGCGGTCCTACCTCGTCACCATTAGCGATCTTCTGCTCAATGCGTTTTGCCTCGACTAGAGCTAGATCAGGAGTCGGCGTACAGAATGCGTGAATTGAAGGTTCAAGTCGCTCCATCCGACCGAGGGTAGCCTCAATCACTTCTGTAGGAGATAATTCCCTAGCCCGGATCTTCTGAGCAAGGTCGGTGGCCGTCATACAACAGATTTCGCCATCGAGCATCTAATTTCTCCTCTGTTGCGTCTCTTAGCTGGCGGCGTCGGGCGAATTGAATAATTCTGTGCGTTTTTAAGTACCCTTATAACGCTTTCACCTCATCAGATACACTACACTACCAACCGTCGATTTGGGAGGACGTTTTAATCATGGCAACCATAAAAACTGCGACCCTTGAAATGAATCACCGTGAAGATGGACCGGCTAATGCGCCGGCAATCATCTTTTCTAACTCTCTGGGCGCCGACTTATCGATGTGGCAAGCACAAGTAGATCATTTCAAAAACGACTACCGCATAGTGCGTTACGACCATCGCGGTCACGGTGGGACTGCTGTCCCAAGTGGACCATACAACTTCGAAGACCTCAGCATGGACGTTGTCGCGCTGATGGACGCGCTAGGGATCGAGCGTGCACATTTCGCCGGATTGTCGATGGGTGGTATGACTGCGCTCGGCCTCGCAATCGATCACCCGGATCGCCTACTAAGCGTTACCTCATGTAATTGTGTTGCCGGGTATGGGCCGGAAGGTCTCAAGGTATGGGATGAACGGATTGCAGCAATCAGCGCGAACGGGCTAGAACCGCTTATCGAGACCACCATATCGCGATGGTTCACCCAGCCGACGATCGACAGTAGAGCGGACGAAATGAACGCAATTCGTGCAATGATCCGGGCTACCCCGGTTGAGGGCTACCTGGCTTGTTGCGGGGCGCTAAAAAAACTGAATTATCTTGACCGACTGTCAACTATCACCACGCCAACGCTATTTATCGCCGGCACCCATGATCTCGGCGCCCCGGCAACAGCGATGCAGGACATGCATGAACGAGTCTCTGGCTCGTGTTACGTTGAGTTAGACGCTGCACATGTATCTAACATTGAACGTCCGACCGAATTCAACCATGCGTTAGGAGACTTTTTGCGGTCTGTGTAGAGGTCCGTCTTTTCTATTCTGTCGGCAAGACAAACCCCATGTCACGCTTCCCGCTGACATCGTAGATGTCGGCAGAATAAGACACGATATCGCCCCGTATATTTGCTTCGCTCAATGCAGCAACCATTGTATCCATGTAGGGGTGGGTAAAGTGCGCATCAAGCGCAGCCTGATCGTCCCACACCTCAAAAATTATTGCGCGATTTGGCTCGGTAACGTCGATGGCCCAATCATAGATCTGCGCCCCTGGCTCTTTGCGCGAATTCTCTATCGCATGCGTTATCGATTCTTTACAGCGGTCGAAACCACCTGGCGCGAATTCAAAGACAACAGCAACTATCAACACATCGACTCTCCTTAGGTTGTTGTACCCACATTATTCCGCGGTTACCGAGTCGAGACGAGTACGTGACAACACGGTTTAGATCAAATTTCTACAAACTACCTCAACCCCGCGTCGAAAGGCCGGCGGTGAGTATGCTCATAGCGAAAACGTAAAAATCATCGCGCTTGGATTGACGTTTTCAAGGCCCGGCACCGCTTCGATCCACCACTTGGGCATGGTGCCGCCAAGGCCAACGGAAATCGCGATGTATTGCTTCTCCTCGACAGCGTAGGTGATCACCGGCGCATTCAAACCCGACCCAGTCGGGAAACGCCAAAGTTCTTTCAAGTTTTCAGCATCATAAGCCACTACGTCTCCGTCCGGAGTTGCCGTAAAGACGAGATCACCGGCAGTTGCAAGCACACCACTTAAGATTGGATATTTGGTATCGATCCTCATCGTCATCTTGCCTTGACTAACATCGATGGCGGCGAGACTACCGGAAAAACGCTCGGGATTATGCATGCCCCCCGCAGTGAACCACTCCCGCGGAATACTTTTGCTGTCATCATCAACTGGACTCGTAGTGGTCGAATTACAGCTTTCGTTCACCGGAATATAAAGCAATCCCCGCTCAGGGTTGTATGCCATAGGCATCCAGTTTTTCCCACCCATGAGGCCCGGGCAGATTAAACCAGATTTCAGTTTGCCACGGCCTGAGGCGACTCCCGCGTAGTTCTGAATTTTCGCTTCCGGATCATAGTCAAGCGGTTGTCCACTCACGGGATCGATACCACTGGTCCAGTTTATGCGTTTGACATAAGGTGTTGCGTATATGAATGAACCATCCGCTCGGTTGATCGCGTAGAGAAAACCATTACGATCTGCGTGCAGCATCATTTTTTGTGGCTGATTTTTATACAACGTATCAACAAGCACATGTTCGTTGACTCCATCGTAGTCAAACGGATCATTCGGCGTGTATTGGAAGTGAAATTTGATTTCACCCGTATCTGGATCAACCGCAATCGTACTATTTGAAAATAAGTTGTCGCCCGGTCGATAATGGCGATCCCAATCTGGACCCGGATTACCGACGCCCCAGTAGATTAAATCGAGTTCACCGTCATAGGAGCCTGTGACCCACGTACCACCACCACCGGTCTTATACGCTTCATGATCATCAGCCCAGGTGTCACCTCCCGGCTCATCTGGAGCCGCAATAGTGTGACGTCGCCAACGCCGCTCGCCCGAATTTAGGTCTGTTGCTTCCAGCCACCCTCGGATACCAAACTCACCGCCCGACACACCAGTTATGGCCATGTCTTTGACGATCAAAGGGGCGACGGTTATCGTTTCACCATGCTCTGGCGCACCAATCTGCCTTTCCCAAATATTTTCGCCACTGTCTTTAGACGTGGCAACGAGACGACCATCAAGGGTATGCGACAATACTAGCTTGCCCCATAAGGCGACGCCTCTGTTGTTGACACCACAACAAGCCACTTCACCCGCCCAATCTTTGTCTGTCGCAGGATCCATACGCCAGACGAATTTTCCACGTCCTTCTCTAACATCGAGTTTTGTTACAACCCCCCAGCCATCGATTGCATACATAAATCCGTCTTCTACCAACGGTGTCGCTTCAAGCCCTGCGCTAGGGTGAATTCCACCCCCCTCCGTGCCACCGATCGCGAAGGTCCAAGCGACTTTAAGCTCGCCAACATTGGACCTATTTATTTCGGCCAGACTAGAAAAATGATGGGCATTATAGGTGCCGTGATGGTGCAACCAGTTGTTCGATTCACTCGCTGCCGTGAGCAATCTTTCCTCGGTTGTGACACTATCAGACTCCGCCGCCAAAGCACCGCCGGCACTACAAAGAACCGCAGCTAGGGCAAGCTGTCGCATATTTTTTTGGCCTATCATTTTTTCTTTCTCTCCGCGTTTTATTTCGATTGCGCCATGCGTTTGCAGCGCGTCGCCTCTTCACCCCAAAATGCGACACAATCACCATAGTTGGGTGCACCTCGGCCTTGGATGTTGTTTCGAACATAGTCGACTACCGCTACGATATCGCGATCTCGCAGAAAGTAGCGTGCGCGGGGCGGCGTCGCGTCTCCCAGTGAAGCGGAATTAGACCCGTAACATTCGCGGTTAGCACCCTTATAGGCTTGCCGCATGTGGTACGGCATGTTCGTTCCAGGGCGACCACATCGCACTACTAAGATAAGCGCCTCACGGCTAAGCGGGGTCGTGCGCAATGACAGCGCTAATCCGCCGTAACTTCCCCCGCCGCCGCCGTGCCATTTGTGACAACCAACACAATTGGCCTTCTTGTAGATCGACTTACCAAGCCTCGCATTAGGTTCGGCATGGATTGTCAACGACACGAAAAACACGCACAACGAGATGATTAGCCTTTTTCGTACGGGCAATCCCTCACGCTGAACAATCATGAACTCAGTAATGTCCGTTTTAGAGTATGCCGAATCAGGAACAATTCTATTTTCCGCTAGCGTGGCAATTCAAAGACATAGATTTGATTGCCGCCGCTCGGTTGATATATGTCAGGGCTTTGAGCTGTTGTTAGTAGTTTTAGGACACCGAGCCCCGCCTGAACTGCAATATACTGGCGACCGTCAACGGCATAGGACACAGGGTAGCCATGGGGGCCGGCACCGAGTCGGGTCTGCCAGACGAGGTTTCCGTCTGCGGTATCATAGGCTTTAAAATAACGATCTACGTCACCGATAAATGTCAAGCCGCCTCCCGTATTAAGCGCCGCGGTTACAAACATCGCGCGCTGTGTGCGGCTCCAGCGTTCGGTCATCGTATTGATGTCCCACGCCGCTATCCGACCAAGTTTGCCATTCGAACCCGGCATCTCATAGACCCGAGATTCGCCACCGTAACCACCTAAACCTTCAGTCATTTCTACTTCGCGGCCGACCATGTCGACACATAACTGAAACATTGGAAATATCAAGGCGCGCGTCTCTGGGCTGTAGGCTGCAGACTGCCAGTTATGCCCACCGTAGATACTCGGGCATACGGAAACAATGTCACCTATCTTAGCGTCAATGATGTCTTGCCTGTACCGGAGACGGCCAACACCGCGATCAAGTGGCAGAAACAAGTTTTGATAAATCGTCTCGGTAAAATCAACGAACTTGCCGGTAGCACGTTCAAGTTTCCACAAGATGCCATCCTTACCAACAGTAACCATATATTGTCGATCGTCAATATCGACCAAAACCCGCTCAAAACTGCTTTCCATATCGAGCGTTTCACCGGGAATATGTTGGTAGTGCCAAACGATACGACCGGTCCTCGGTTCGAGAGCGAGGGTGGAATTCGTGTATAGAGCAGCGTCTAAGGGCGACATGCCGCGGCTCGCTGCGACCCAAGGCTTGGCCTGCGCGGTGCCAATGAAGAATAGTTTTAGTTTTGGATCGTAGGTGCCAGGCATCCACGTATCACCGCCCGCGCGCAGTTCGAACGGGATATCGCCCCAAGTGGCGCCGTGGGGATCGTCGGGTAACGCGATCGTAGAGGTGCGCCACAACTCCTTCCCGGTATCGGGGTTGTGACCTGTAACAAAACAACCGCCTTTTTTATAACGCTCGCAACCATTGATACCACTTATGAGAACACCATCACCAATCACTGGTCCGGACGTATGCGTGTAGCCCTGTTTATAGTCGGCCTTAACCGTTCTCCATAATTCATCACCGTTTCGCGCATCGAGGGCAACCAACGCAGCATCGTAGGTTGCAAAAAACACCTTATCACCATAAAGCGCGATGTTCTTCGTCGGTCCTCCGAGCGTTTGTGATTCTGGAGGGTAGTCGTAAGCATACTCCCAAATGAGATCGCCGGTGGCAGCATCTAATGCTTGTATTACATTCTGCGGATGGGTGAGAAACATGACACCATTGTGTACCAATGGCGTGCCTTGGTTGCTCCCCTCACGCATCGTTAACGACCATGCGAGCCTGAGTTGATTCACATTATCGGCGTTGATTTGATTGAGCGGGCTATAGCCTTGACCATCTTGTGTACGGCGCCAGCTTAACCACTCCTCCGCCGGCGGTAAGGCGAGCATCGCGTCCGTAACCGGCTCGTAATACTCAATTTTGCGGTTAACGAACCCATGAGTCCGATTAGCCGCGTCCGCAATTGAACCAGCTTCGGACCAGCTTTGAAAAACAATAGGGCGGGCGGTTGCCGCTGCCTCACGAGCCGCCTCCGCGTTCCACGCGTCACCTTGGATTGCAACACCAATCCTCTGCCCAGCATTGGCCGCAAGTGCCGCGTCGCCAGCCGCCGCCCCATTGACCCTTAATATATGCGCGGTAATTGCGGTATTCACAGAAGCCTTCAACGAATTCGGCGCACCCGCCGGCATCTCTTCACGGATCAGTTTTTCTAAGGTCGCGATCGTCTCGTTACCCCACTTCAAAAGGAAATTCGGCCCAGCGAGTTCCGTACCATGTCCAGTTCCGCGCAGGGTCAGGTGATGACATTCACCACAGTGCTTGTCGTAGTGTAATTTACCGAGCGCAACTTGCTGATCCGTGTACAAACCTTCGCGGGCTGATACTGCCACGACAGAATTTAGGACCACGGTAAACAGCAAGGCGCTACAAAAATGATGGCACATAGTAGAATCTGCCCGTAATTAACTGTACTGAGTTTACCTAAATTTCATGAGCGAGACAGATTCCAACTTAAACTGCATAACGGATATATGACGGCATTGCAGCGAGGCATGGCCCGACGACTCTAGCTCACTATATAGTAAGCCATCATCCCACCTAGCCAACCAACGCAACTTTTGGGGAACGCCGTATACTGTTGCCAGGTCCTAACAGCGAACACTAATATGAGCTTGAACTCCCACGATACGAATATCGTCGAACTGGACTCACTCGAACTACTTGTCGTGATGGACAACGAGACGGACACGCTTTCTAGTGTCGATGAAGGAGTACCGCAGGTACCAGAAGTCGTGCATCTCGCAGCGCGCACACCGGCAAGCCGACACTATGAAGGGCACGAATGTAAAACCGTATTAGACCAAATGTGCTGCGGGTGCCATGGCCTATCAGTTTTGATGACTGGACGATATAAGGAGATTGAACATACTATCCTGTTCGATGTTGGGCCTTACCCCCAGTACTGGCTCGATAATGCTGAACGCTTAAGGATCGATCTCGCAAAGATCGAGTGTCTGTTTCTTTCACACTGGCACTTCGATCATAGCGGTGGCTTTCCAGAAGTCATCGCCGAAATAACTAGTGCGCGTGCCCAGGTTGGCCTAGATCAACCACTGATAGTTGATCTGCATCCCAATCGTCCGGATCAACGCGGGGTTATGCTTCCAAGCGGCGTGATGATTTTGCTACCACTGGAACCCACATTCGACGCAATTAGCGGTAGCGGTGGTTCGATATCAATGCATGCCGACGCCCACACCATCTGTGATGGCTTTTTTTTCGGCAGCGGTGCTATCGAACGATTAACGGCGTACGAAACTGGCCTGCACGGGCACCATACGTTTCACGGCGACTCCGGTGTTCCGGATCCCTTAATCATGGACGAGCGCTATCTAGTAGCGCATGTGCGTGGCCGCGGGATCTCTGTGTTATCGGCGTGCTCTCATGCAGGAATAGTGAATGCTTGTTTAAGCGCAAAGGCAGAGTTCCCTAAGACCCCCGTTGATGTCGTACTGGGTGGTTATCACCTAGCAGGAAAAATTATGGAGCAACGCATCGAAGAGACGGTTGCGGATCTCGGCACACGAATACGACCTCGGATCGTTGCGCCTGGACACTGCACTGGTTGGCGCGCCAAAGCACGATTAGCAGATGCGTTTGCTCCAGGACAGTATGCACCAAGCGTCGTTGGCACCATGTATCAACTACAGGCGATGGACCTGTAACCCTCTACTGGCAAGACCGTTTCCAGATAACACAAAAATCCTGCGCAGTTGGCGCCAAACTAAGATCCCATCCAACCTAGAAAGCAGTCTCGCCTACCCAGCCCCAATCGTCCTATCTTGACTTACACAAGTTTAAAATGATCAGCTTCTGGGTGAAGACCGACAAACTCCCGCGCCAACTCATTATGGCGAGTGATCAGCCGTGCTAGATCGATAGTTTTTAACTGTCCATCCTCGACGATGACTTTTCCATTGATAATTGAAAAGTCGACTTTCTCCACATGACACAATAATAATGCCGCCATTGGATCGTGCACCGCGCCGCCAGCCATGTTGAGTGTTTGTGTGCTAACCCCAATGAAATCCGCTGCCTTATTAGCCTCTAAACTACCTATTTCATCGCGCCCCAGTACAGCCGCTCCCCCCAATGTAGCCAACTGCAAAGCTTCTTCAACCGTGAATGCGGCAGGGCCGTTTTGCACCCGCTGCAAGAGCATGGCATTGCGCACCTCGCCGATGGTGTGACCGCAATCGTTGCTGGCGGAACCATCGACCCCAATGCCGACATTCACCCCAGCATCAAGCATCTCCCGGACCTTACAAATGCCAGAGCCCAACCGCATGTTCGAAGATGGACAATGCGCGATGCCCGTACCGGTATCAGCCGCCATCCGAATCTCTTCACTGTTTAGAAAAATACTATGGGCCCACCAAACGTCACTACCCACCCAACCAAGCTCTCCCATGTACGCGGCCGGACGTTGACCAAACTCCCTTAAGCAGTAAACCTCTTCGTCCATCGTTTCAGCAACATGGGTATGCAGTCGCACCTGTTTATGCGCGCGCGCCAAAGCGGCTGTTTCGCGCATAAGATCTTTTGTTACAGAAAACGGTGTGCACGGTGCAAGACCTATACGGCACATCGAAAACGGCTCTGGATCGTGTAACACTTCGATCACGCGCTGGCAATCACTAAGAATTTGATCGTCAGTTTGTACAATGTTATCCGGTGGTAAACCACCCTCACGTCGGCCTAAAGACAACGAACCTCGGGTCGCATGCATGCGGACCCCGATCTCCTCTGCTGCACGCACCTGGGCATCCAAGCTCACGTCGTTCGTAAACACATACAGATGATCACTACTGGTGGTGCACCCAGATAAGATCATCTCCGCTAAGGCTGTCAGTGTACTAATGTGCACCGCTTCGTCAGTGATCTCACCGTAGATTGGGAACAGACGAACTAGCCAGTCGAACAGACCCTGGTCCTGAGCTCCCGGAACCGCACGGAATAACGATTGAAAGAAATGGTGGTGCGTGTTCACGAAGCCAGGTAGTACCACCATGCCGTGGGCATCGATCACTCTGTCTGCAGTCGCTGGCAACGCCGATGTCTCATCAACTTGTTCGATGATGTTATCGCGCACAAAAATTCCACCACTCGGAATCTTGCGTCGCTTAGCATCCATGGTGATCACCATGTCGGCGTTTTTAACAAGTAAAGTACTCATGATTGTTGCTTGCGGCGTTCGGCTAATTTCATCTTCTCCCCCTCGATTAAGCTAAATTCGTTTTTGAACCAAGATCTAGTCATATGTAGTTGGGGCCATAGAGCATAAGGCGGATAAAACGGCGGTTCGGAGCACGTCGTGGGTAACCCGACCTCGAGTTAAATTTAACTTGCATCCCGATCGTTTAAAAGCGCTGGGAGCCCGATGATAAGACTATTCTTTGAGTCGCGCCGCATGGCGTTCAACTCCAACGTAAAATAACCGATGCGACTCGAGGATCAGCGGCAGTGCACGTACGATTTCGTCCCGTACACTGCCGTCAATATGAGGTTGCATCGGTGCCCAAGTCGTCGCGCCTGCATGCTCGAGGTCAGCCTTTAAATGGTAATCGAAGAAAAATACCTCTGCCTCAGACAAGCCAAACGCATCGCGCCAGTTTTGCGGGTGGATGTTGTGGCCCGGTAATTGTGTCAGTACGAATTCATCGATCGATGAACCCAACCAGCCGATTGCCCAATGCCGCTGTCGTGCCAGATTTTCCTGTATGGCGAACGACGCTGCCGTCTCAACTTCAGGCTGAGCGTTGTTCATTTGATCATCAGTAAGGCCGACGTTACGACCCATTTGAAACAAAATTTTAGTGTGCGCCGCATCAATCGCGTTATCGAGTACCAGCTCCTCGTTCATCTGCGAGATGGTCTTTCGCACGATCGCTAGATCCGGGCATCGACTCAACCAAGCTGGACGCATGACGGAACTAAAGAAGCGATTACGTAACACGTGCTGCAGAATAAAGGCGCGACCCGAGGCGTGCGTGAGTGGTGCTAAGACCCAAGGCCAATCACGGGCAGCGCTCAAAGACTCACTCGCGATGTAGTCCAATATCTCATCTAGCTCAGGGTTTGAGCGCATTTATACCTCCTGTGAGTTAGTTATTCGCGCTCCAGCATACTTGTGACACCGGGGCACGCAAGCTACATGGCCGGAGTGGCATCCCCGACATAATACGCCAACCCTGCATACAAATTATTAATACCGATACCAACGTTTTTGATCTGCCTGAGCTCGTGGTTCAATAGATATTGTCGCGATGCAACGTAATCATTTATTCTCGCATGAGGACGGACTGCGTGCGATACGGAGTGCCTTCGCTGTTAACGTGGATCGCCTAGTCCGCTGTATGAAAGTATCGTTGTCCACGGACAGGAAGAAATAATACTTGGCGACGCACATCGCGGCACCGAATTTTCGAGAAAAACCAAATGATAGAGATGTAGGGGCGGGGCGTGACCAACAAGCAACTCGAATTGGTAATAGCAGATATGGTGGCGGTTTTTGGACCCTGGGGACCGGATACGAGCCTTGATGAAATGCGCAAGAACTGGGATGGGATCTTTGCCAATGTTAAACCCACAGTAGGAGCGACAACCGAAGCCGCAGATGCGGGGGGCGTGCGAGGTGAATTCATCACCGCGCCGCATGCGGCCGAGGACCAAGTTATCTTATACTTCCAC
>CAYFFH010000074.1:0-10894 GCA_964342175.1 uncultured Enterobacteriaceae bacterium
CCCACAGGGCGTGTTGGTTCAGACCCCAACCAATATGCGCGATACCGAAGGCTCCGGGGTCTTCATAACTCTCGTAGAATGTTTGCAATTTGTGTGCATCTTTACCGCCTTTAAATTCTGTAATGAAACCGTCACGTATTGTCATATCGATTGGTTCGCGGACAAACTCTTTATTCGGGAGGATGATGTCGTCTACATCCATTACCACGCGACCTTCAACCCCCGTCTCTGTCCCAATGCAGGCAAGGAAGCCGCTTGGCCAGTGATCCCAGCGACCAGGGGTCGCAGTATAACCATACTCGGTCACTACTCGTTTCAATCCCTCTTCACCACTTTTTAACTCGTAGATGACGTCCGTGCCAGCCTTATTCGTAAAGCGCAGTGTCTTAGCCGCTTGCACGCGTCGTTCGCCAACCTCTACCCGGCGTCGGATATCTTCGTCGGGAAACAAGCGTTTCAGAATTTCGAAAGGTTCTACAGCCAATAAGATCCGTGTACCTCCCGCTTGAAGTTCTAGTTGTTCTTTCGAAAATAACAACAGCATGAGATCGACTACCATATCCGAATCTTTAAGTGTTGCCATCGCGATCGGGTCTTCACTCAAGGGGTTGACTCCGACTTTTTTAATCCGTTCTTCCGCGCCACCGCTCGCTGCACCGGCCGCGATATGAACATTGTTGACATCGGCGTTGAGGTTTTCGGCCGCATGGAGAAAGGCCTCGGCGTAATCTTGTAAATTATCCCCTTCGGATAACACTGAAACTTTTTCTCCCGGTCCGACGTTACATAGTAACAACTCATCTTCGAAAACTTTGACCATCTCTTCCATTGATGCCTTACTCGCCATATTGATTTCCTCCAGGAATCTAATTCTACTTAATGTTGCGCGAGAAAATCTAAAACCGTCGCGTTGAACATTTTTGGTGCTTCCATATAACTTAGATGGCCGACTCCAGCGATTTCTACTAGGTGGGCTGCAGGGATGTTTGCGGCCAAATCATACCCTTTCTGCGGTGAAATGATCTGATCGTGCTCACCAACTACTACAAGTGTCGGGAGTTGAATTGACGATATTGCGCTGCTTGCGTCAAAACTGCGGAGGCCTTCGGTTAGCACTTGTGCGTAGATTTCTTGGTCATTGCTCGCGACGCGTTCCTCTACCCACTCTGTAACCACTGAATCGCTCGGTCTGGCCAGCGCCTGTGTCGACACAAGTTTTGCGTACTCGTCCATCGATTGATTTTGAAGTGCTGCGGTGCGTGCGGCAAGTACGTCGTCAGCGATGCTAGATTGGCTAGCAGTGTGACACAAAGATAGCGAACGACAGAGCTCTGGTGAGTCTAAACCCAAAGCGATACCGATATACCCTCCCATGGAGGTGCCGACGTAATGAACGGGGTCGAGATTCAAAATGCGTATCACGCTGGCAATATCTCTTGCGAAATTTTCGACTGTATATAGTCCAGCTCCGCGCGGCCGATCGGAGCGTCCAAACCCGCGTAAATCGATCGCGATCACATGGTAGTGCTCAGAGAATGGCCTCACCTGATGCAACCATAAATCGCTGCTCATTCCGAGGCCATGAACTAGGACCAGTGGATCACCGGTGCCCCACTGGCGAACATTGAGGGCGATCCCGTCTATATCTATTCTAGGCATGCTACCCGCAATAGGGTGGCTAGGCTTGAGCCGCGGTCGGTCGCCTCACTGGTTCTTTGAACTGCGGCATCACTTCCTTGGCAAACAACTCCATATTTCTAAGCGCTTTTTCCTGCTCGAACCCTCCGATCCACATAAAGTTGATGAGATGATCTACGCCACCTTCGTCACGCATCCAGCGTACTTTTTCAGAAACAGTTTCTGGTGTTCCGAACATTCCGAGCTCGTTGTAGATCTCTTCAAACGGGACGACGTCAAGCCATTCGAGAATATCGTTGTAGTTAGCGTACTGCGGAGATACCTTGCTCCGGTCGCGTTCTCCCCAAATCTTCGCGGCGGTTCGTACATACCACATTACATAGTCTTTTATGTCGGCTTTAACCTGAGCGTCACTTTCGCCTACATAGACAAATTCATTATGTGCCATCTGAAGATCAGTACGGCCTGCGCTTGCTGTTAAACGATGCCATGGATCGAAATAACTCGTTTTTAAGGTTTCGTAAGGACATAGGTATGGCCCGATTAAACCATTGATCCCGCGTGCAATTACCTTCTCTACGGTATAGTCGCTGAGTGCGGCCTGCCATAGCGGAGGATAAGGCTTGGTTAGTGGCTTCGGGAGGACGGATGTCTCCGGAATTCGCCAAAATTTACCATCGTATGAAAACTGCTCTTTTGTCCACGCTAAACGCAAAATTTCTAGAGACTCCGTGAAACGCTCGTCGGCTTCGTCCATCGATATGTCGAAACTTTTGAATTCAGCAGGTTGGTTGCCACGGCCTAGCCCAACATCAACGCGTCCCCCCGAAAGATGATCTAACGTCGCCCAATCTTCGGCGATTCTGATCGGATGTTGAAAGGAGGTTACTGCCACAGCTGTGCTAACTCGGATTTCAGAAGTACGCGCAATGGCATATCCCGCGAGTGCCGGGACTGCTGCGCGGCCATAAGGGCTGAAATGGTGTTCAGTCAACCATACCGTGTCGTAGCCAAGCTCCTCGGCATAGACAACCTGTTCCATTACATCGTTGAACGGTTCCGGTTTGCCGTCACGCACTTGAGGTACAAGTATTATTCCGAATTCCATTGCGGTGGCTCCTTTGGATTTTGACTGAATCAATAAAGCGTATTTCCCTGCAAAAGCATAACATATGGTCCGATGCCGACAATCCGACGTTAGACAGTAGTCATTGCTAATCGATGGCGTAGGTGGCGAACGGGTGGGTCTCCCCCGGTCCTTTCCTAACATGCATCTCACGACGTGTTAGGTCCATAATAAAGGTTCCACAGCTACCTATGCGTTCACCAGGAAATGTGGCAGAAGGGTGGAACGGGTTATTGATCGCAAAATCTGCACCGTGCGTGTCAACCAAAATCTGTTTAAGTGTAGCGAATGTTCGCTCATCGGTGTTTGCAAGTAGAGCACGTGCGCGTGCCAAGCGGCGCGCCGTAGACGAATTCTCCTCGGTCACCTGAGCGGGCGCGCCGGGGAAAATACAATGATTCGTATGCAGATAAGCAGTGTTATATGGTTCTACCGTTTCGGCGCTAGCACCCATGAATTCGATGCTAAACGCATCATTGGCGACGTCAGCAATCAGGAAATGGCTTGATTTTCCGAAACCCGCACGTTTGATGGAGCGGCGAGCATCAGCGACACTTGGGCTTTCAAGAATAGCTCGGGCCAGTATGTGCACGGGTAGCCCATCTAGCGTATGTCGGTGATTGAGATAGTTGAGGCACACGCCTACGCCGGCACTATTCAATCCAATTTTCGCTAACATGCCGGGTTCGCTGAAAGTTAGGATCTTGCTTCCATCAGGACGTTCGTAAGTTACCAAGATTGTAAGTTCTTCAAAGCCCTCGAACCAATCCCAAGTCTGCCCTAGAAGGGCGCTTTGAGGAAAACATACGGTAGTACATTCGTCGATCTTGGCGTTCAGGATTTCTGTGCGTGCGTTGAGCAGGTATATCTGCCACCCGGGCATCTCAGAAGCTTCAGCGATTGCATCGAGTTCCTGGGTTAATTCGCGATTGAAATCCATGATGATCGAGCGCACATGTTTTGCTCGCGCAATAAAGTCACTTTCAGTCAATCGACTTTTGGCGAATAATCGTTCGTGGTAGACCTCGAAAGTCGTATGGATACGGTCACGGAGTGTTTCCCCGTAGGCGAGGCCGCGATTTTGGGCGTCGCCGATAAAGGTAAAATGCGGAAAGTGTTCGGTAATCATGGCTCGCCTCGAATAAGGGTGGGTCGAAATTTTATCGCAGGCGCGTACACTAATGACTGGGAGAAACGCGGACGGCCCTTTTAAACCCGCCGGTGCTCGTAAGTCGTGGTGCCAGCCGTCAAGCCCAAATCTAATCGACGCCTGGCCATATTCTACCGCGAGTTTTGCCTACGTCGTAGTGAGAAGGAGTGGTGTTGATGAAAACCGTGCTACAGCGTGAAAAACCTCACTTATGAGTGCATTCACGTGTAATCCGTTGCATCCGTTGTTTGGTGCAGAGGTAGAAGGGATCGATCTGCGTACTGCAACTGACGGTTCTTTGGCCACTAATATTGAAGCCGCGATGGATGATTTCGCGGTGTTAGTTTTTCGCGATCAAGTGCTCAATGAATCCGAACAGATGGCCTTCACTCGTACCCTAGGGCCGATTGATATGGGCTTGCTGCAAGTTCTGCAAGCGAAAAGTCGATTCAAAGAGGCGGGCATGATCGACATCTCAAATGTTGATCATGAGCGCCGTGTGCGAAAACGTGATGATCCAAAACTTGTTGCGATGCTCGCAAATCAACTTTGGCACAGTGACAGTTCGTTCAAAAAACCATCAGCAAAATATTCACTGTTATTGGCTTGCGTCGTGACTGAAAACGGCGGTGAAACCGAATTCGCCGACATGCGTGCGGCCTATGATGCATTGTCAGACGGTCAAGTTGCGGAGATCGAGACTTTAGTTGCGGAGCACTCCGCCTTTCATTCGCGCGCGCAGCTAGATGATTCGCAATACACTGAGGAAGAGCGGGCCTTATATCCACCGGTGCAATGGCCTGTTGTGCGAGAGCACCCGGGATCAAAACGGAAGGTTCTTTACATCGGCGTGCACGCGGAACGGATACTCGATCGAGCGGTGTCAGAGGGACGACTTCTATTGGCTGAGCTTTTGGAGCACGCTACGCAACCCGATTTCGTTTACCGTCATAATTGGCGTCCGGGTGATCTGGTCATTTGGGATAACCGGGCAGTACTACATCGAGGCCGTCGTTACGATCTGAGTCAACCGCGAGAGCTACGTCGCAGCACTGTCGAAGACATCAAGCGTTGATACATCGCTGTGCTCTCAAAATTTTGTTTCTCATGTTATGAAGGGAGATATCATGAACACGCAAGTATCGACCATAGGTGATCGGGACGACGTCCTCGGCCATTACATCAATGGTAAACACGTTTCTGACCGTGAGCGTCTGCAACCTGTGTCAAATCCTGCTACCGGCAAGAATGCTCGATGGGTCGCGATGGCAAACACAACGATCGTGGCGGATGCTGTCGCTGCAGCGCACGCGGCCTTTGCTCCCTGGCGCGACACACCGCCGGTTAAGCGCGCGCAGATTATGTTTCGCTATAAACAATTGCTTGAAGAAAATGCTGATGCCGTTGTTCAGCGCATCACTGAAGAACACGGCAAAATCTTAAACGATGCCCTAGGGGAGTTCTGGCGTGGCATCGAGGTAGTCGAATATGCGTGCGGTGCGCCGGAGTTACTAAAAGGGGAGCATTCCAAAAATGCAGGGCCGAGTATAGATTCATGGTCTGAATTTCAGCCGCTCGGTGTTGTTGCTGGTATTACTCCGTTTAATTTTCCGGCGATGGTGCCAATGTGGATGTATCCGATGGCGATCTGTTGTGGCAACACATTTATCCTAAAGCCATCTGAAAAAGACCCAGGGGCTGCGATGCTAATCGCTCAGCTTTTCAGCGATGCAGGTCTCCCTGATGGCGTGTTTAACGTGGTCAACGGCGACAAAGAAGCCGCTGATGCCTTATTACATAATCCTGAAGTAGCGGCACTGAGTTTCGTTGGCTCGACGCCGATAGCGGAGTACGTCTACCAAACCGGTACTCTCAACGGGAAACGTGTACAGGCTTTGGGTGGCGCTAAGAATCACGCGGTTGTCATGCCTGATGCCGATATCGACAATGCTGTGAGCGCGATAATGGGCGCGGCCTACGGATCTTGCGGCGAACGTTGTATGGCAATATCCGCTGTTGTCTGCGTTGGGGACGATACCGCCAACGAAGTCGTTGGAAAACTGCAGAATCAGATAGGTGCTTTGAGGGTTGGCGACGGTACTGATAACACAAATGATATGGGGCCACTCGTAACCGCGGAGCACCTCGAGAAAGTTAGGGGGTACGTTGAACTTGGAATCGAAGAGGGCGCTGAGCTTGTGACTGACGGGCGCGGACTCCAGGTAGCCGGGCGCGAGAGCGGATATTTTTTTGGCGCATGTCTGTTCGACCAGGTTAGGTCATCGATGCGGATCTACAACGAGGAGATTTTCGGCCCGGTTTTATGTGTGCTTCGTGTAGGGTCTCAAGAAGAAGCGATGGATTTGATTGATGCTCATGAATTCGGTAACGGAACCTGCATTTTTACTCGCGATGGTGAAGCGGCACGCTACTTCACTGACAATATTAAAGTTGGGATGGTCGGGGTTAATGTAGCCTTGCCGGTACCGGTTTCATCGCATAGTTTTGGTGGGTGGAAGAGATCTCTGTTCGGTGACCTTTATGCGTATGGTCCGGACAGCGTGCGTTTTTACACGCGGCGTAAGACGATAACTCAGCGATGGCCTGCAGGTGGTGTGCGAGAAACGGCGCAATATGCGTTCCCAAAAAATAATTAAAAAGTGACGAACCACCTATTATCTAAAAGCAGAGAAGACACATATGAAATTTGGTGTATTCGATCACTTAGATCGGAACAGTTTGGAATTGGCGCAACAATTTCGTGATCGTTTGAAACTTGTTGAGGCCTACGACCGCGCTGGATTTTATGCTTACCATCTGGCCGAACATCATGGTACGCCGCTTGGAATTGGTTCCGCGCCGAGCGTATTTCTCGCTGCTGTCTCGGAGCGCACGGAAACATTACGCTTTGGTCCCATGGTATACACTCTTAGTATCTACCATCCTTTACGCGCCATCGAAGAGATTTGTATGCTCGATCAACTCAGTAGTGGTCGGCTAGAGGTTGGTGTTGGGCGCGGGGTGTCCCCAATCGAGATGGGTTTCTATGGTGTCGGCGAAGATTCGAGAGAAAAATACGAAGAAGTGATTAGCATTGTTCTACAGGGTTTGGTGTCTGGCCGGCTTAATTACTCCGGTAAATATTTTTCCTTCGAAGATGTTCCCCTGGAACTTAAACCGTATCAACGCCCATATCCGCCATTATGGTATGGAGTTGCACAACCCGATCGGGTTACATCCGCGGTTGCCAACAAAATGAATATCATAACGAATGGGCTGGTGACAGCAGTAAGGATGACAACTGATCGCTTTAAGGTCGAATGGGCTGAAAGCAAATTTTCTCGAGAACCATTTCCATTCATCGGAATGAGCCGGCATATCGTAATCGCGGAGACTGAAAAAGAGGCAATCAAATGGGCAGCACCGGCATATGAGAAATGGTGGGCTAGCCTGTTGCACCTTTGGCGCATCCATAATATCGAGATACCGGTAAATTTTCCTGAAACATTTGACCAAGCAAAGAGCGAAGGGCATTGTATCGTTGGCACGGCGCCAGCGGTGCGCGAGTTACTTGAGCAGCAAATCGAAGAGGCCGGGGTAAATTATTTACTCTGCCGCCTCGCTTTCGGTGACCTCCCACTTTCGGTATCGATGCAATCCGTGGCGTTTATGCAAAGTGAGGTCATGCCTGCGTTTTCGATCTAGAATGTCCTCGATTGGCTGGCACATAAAGAAACTAAAATCGCTGGACATGAATTAAAAGCTGTCCGCATCGTTAAATCCTTCCATTTCACCGCGAAATTTAGATTACGAGCAACTAATTACGTGATGATTATTTTGGACTAATAATCTAGTTAACGGTAGTACGTGCGCAGAGAGAATCATATCGAACTGAGTTTTTGCAGATAAATTTTCTATGAATATTTACGAGTGAGTTTAGCGGGTGTGCTCGCGGACGAAGGATCCGAGTTCTTCGATGGCCGCCTGGCCTTCATCGAGTCGGCTGGCAAAAATCTGCCACACGTGGATTTGATCTTTCCATTCACGTAATGTCACGTCGACCCCGGCTTTGGCAGCCTTGTCAGCCATGCGCGAAGAGTCGTCATACAATATCTCCCGCTCACCGACTTGGATGAGTAAGGGCGGCAAACCATCTAGCTCGGAATATATTGGAGCTGCCAACGGATGTCGGATATCAGCGCCATCAAGGTAGGCTAGCGCCATTTTAAGATCGAGATCCTGGCGAACCATGGGGTCAATATCGGCGCGAGAAGTGATGGAGTCGCCGGTACCTTCGAACTCTACCCAGGGCGAGAGCGGAGTCGCGCAGGCGGGGAGTGGATCGCCCGCGTCTCGTAGCGAAACGAGGGTGGAGAAGGTTAGTCCTCCACCAGCTGAGTCGCCTCCTATTGCAATGCGCTGTGGCTGAATGCCTTCTTGGAGCAGCCACCGATATGCCGCGATCGAATCTTCGAGCGCTGCTGGAAAAGGATTTTCGGGTGCTAAGCGATAATCGAGCGCGAGCACGCGCGCCTGAGCTTCACGCGAAAACCGTTCGCACATGTCGCGGTGCGAATTGACCGAGCCCATGATGTAGCCACCGCCGTGCAGATACACGACTACACGATCGGATCTGGCATCGGGCGCTGTGATCCATTCCGCGGCAACGCCACCTGCGTCTACCGGCTCTGACACCGCCCCCACTGTGTATTCTACATCTGAGAATAGACCGTCCCAGCCCTTTCGCATCACGTCCAGGGGTGTGTCGTCATCCCATGCCCCAAACGTCCTAGAGATATCGTTAATGACTTGATCAAGCTGTGCTTGGGACATATCTTAACCTCAGTTGGATTGTAAAGGTGATGCTAGTCTTATTTTGAAAACTTGTCAGTGGGCCGTTGCAGGCCAAGATTCTCCCGCAAGGTGCCACCTTCGTACTCAGTGCGAAACAATCGGCGTCGTTGCAGTTCGGGTATGACTTTATCGACAAAATCATCGAGTCCTTGTGGCAAATAGGGAAACATGATGTTGAAACCGTCACAACCCCAGGATTCGAACCACTCCTCCATTTTGTCAGCAATCGTTAATGCTGTCCCAACAATTTCGAGCGTACTGAAACTGCCGCCGACATACTGTGCTAGTTGGCCGATAGTAAGATCGTCGCGGGTTGCCATGTTGATTAATTTTTGTCTACCGCTTCTACTAGCGTTGCTTTCGGCGATAGCTGGTAATGGTCCGTCGAGGTCTAAGTTTGACACATCCGTCCCGAGTAGCACTGATAGGGTTGCAATACCGCTGTCGGGGTGGACCAGGCTATCGAGCCGCGCCTTCTTGGCTTTTGCTTCGGAAATAGAATCCCCTACGATGACGAATGCACCCGGTAGGATCTTGAGCGAGGCATCCGTGCGCCCATACTTACGCATACGACCTTTCACGTCCGCATAATAGGTTTTTGCGTCATCAAGGTTATTGGCACTGCCGAATACAAGTTCGGCGGTCTCGGCGGCTAACTGGCGACCGGCCTTGGATGCACCAGCCTGCACAATTACGGGCCAGCCTTGAATCGGTCGTGCAATGTTTAATGGTCCACGGACATTAAGGTGCGGCCCCTTATGATTTAGCAGGTGAAGTTTGTTTGGGTCGAAATACATACCGGTGGCTTGATCGCGAGTGAATGCGTCGTCTGCCCA
This sequence comes from uncultured Enterobacteriaceae bacterium, assembly GCA_964342175.1. Classification (GTDB taxonomy): domain Bacteria; phylum Pseudomonadota; class Gammaproteobacteria; genus UBA11873. Next base: position 9,605 of record CAYFFH010000074.1, read on the forward strand.
ACTGTCCCAAAGGCCAGTGACCACGTCGAAGAACTCACGCGCCCTGACATAGCGTTCGTCGTGATCCATGTGCTGTTCAAAGCCAAAGTTTAAAGCTTCGTCCGGATTAGTCGACGTTACAACATTCCAACCAGCACGCCCCCCGCTGATATGGTCAAGTGACGCGAATTTACGAGCGACGTGATAGGGCTCATTGTAGGTCGTTGATGCGGTTGCGACGAGACCAATGTGTTCGGTGGTGACTGCCAGAGCAGGCAATAACGTTAGTGGATCGAAGGACGAAACGGTAGCACTGCGTTTTAGTGCTGCCATCGGCATATTCATTACGGCAAGATGATCAGCCATAAAAAACGCATCAAAACGTCCACGCTCTAGAGTCGCAATAAATCGTTGATAGTGGCCAAAATTAAAGTTTGCGTCGGCAAACGACCCAGGATAACGCCACGCCGCGGTATGAATACTAACTGGCCGCATGAAAGCACCAAGTCGCAGTTGTTCTTCGCGAGCCAAGAGCCCTCCAAAATCAACTATGTCCAGAGGTCAAGTATGGACCCTGAAGAATTTTCCGCCAAGAAAAACTAACTTAATACGCGTAGACAATAGGCGGTAAATTTGGCGATACTGCAATCCTAAAATTGTTGGGTGCAGTAAAATGGAGTGGGTTTTGCAGTAAATGTTCAGTGAACACTCTCCCATAACTTTTGCCGATCCAATACCTAGTGCAGTCGACGTAGTCATCATTGGTGCTGGGGTGATCGGCGTATCCACTGCTTGGTTCCTAGCTCAGCAAGGCGTTTCGGTCGTGATTTTTGAGAAAGGCCGTGTCGCTGGCGAACAATCCAGTCGTAACTGGGGCTGGATACGCAAGCACGGTCGCGATCGGGCAGAGTTACCCATTGTTATCGAGAGTATTGAGCATTGGAAATCGATCGCGGAAGAGCTAGATGAGGATATCGGTTTTGCCCAGCACGGCGTGGCATATCTGGCGGAAACTGAAGCCGAACTCGCCGAGCGTGAGCGATGGATTTCGATCGCGCGCGATTACGACCTCGATACGCGTATGTTGGGAGCAAGCGAACTCGCGCAGATCATTACTGAGGATTCATCGAAGTGGGTGGGGGCAAGCTTCACACCTAGTGATGCACGTGCAGAACCGTTTGTCGCAGTGCCGGCGATTGCAAGGTCATTGCGAAAAAAAGGTGTGGCGATAACCGAGAATTGTGCGGTGCGCACGGTGGAGACTGCGGCGGGTCAAGTGGATGGTGTGGTAACCGAGCACGGTGTTGTTAG
>CAYFFH010000075.1:0-10695 GCA_964342175.1 uncultured Enterobacteriaceae bacterium
CGCCCGCCGTTAGCTAAATAAGTATCGGCAACGATAGGGTCTACAATCTATCCGCATATAGAGCGACAACGCAAATCCATAGACAATAAAGAGATCGCACGCATTGTGTATCAAATGTCTTGCGTATTTTTGTTGCAAGAGAATAATACAGTCTCTATCAAATCAGTTAGTGAGTAACCGTAACTGATTAGAAAGGTGAAACTGCGGTTCGAAAACTTTAAGGAACTGACACTATGGTACAGGCAAGGCACCGCGAATCCGACATCCGTAGTCAAGTAAGCGATGAAGAGTGGCGAACTCGGATCGATTTGGCTGCCGCTTACCGACTAGTTGACCACTACGGATGGACCGATATGATCTTTACCCATCTGTCGGCTCGGGTGCCCGGACCAGAGCATCACTTCCTCATCAACCCCTACGGCATGATGTTCGATGAAGTCACTGCGTCAGACCTCGTCAAGATCGATCTAGACGGCAATATCGTCTTGTCGAATGGTTATGACGTAAATCCGGCAGGCTTTTGCATACACAGCGCGATCCATATAGCACGTGAGGATGCAAAGGCAGTAATGCACCTGCACACAGACGACGGTGTCGCTGTATCGTCTATGGCAGAAGGCCTCATGCCGATTACACAAACGTCGATGATCATCGCTGAGGAGATTGCCTACCATGATTTCGAGGGGGTAGCACTGGATTTAAGCGAACGAGAGCGACTTGTCACGGATCTTGCCGACAAGCGTCTCCTAATTTTGCGTAATCATGGCACCCTTGCAGTCGGAAAGGCCATCTCAGACTGCTTTCTCATGCTTTATACTTTAGAACGCGCTTGCACGATGCAGGTTCGGGCGTTAACAGGCGGAGGAAAAATTTACCAGCCCTCCGAGCAATCAATCGAGACCACTCGACAACAGGGTAGATCCTTAATGTCTCCGGGTGCGCTAGACCTGCTCGCGTGGCCAGCACTTCTGCGCCTTCTCGATAGGAAATATCCTGGGTTCCGCAATTAATTTATTGGTGAGATTCACCCGATTCATTCTCCCATTGTTTGTGGGAGTTGTTCACAGACCTCCTTAAGTTTGTCTAAGTGCTGGCGCGGTTTTAGATCACCGCCAAGTGTGCGTAAACAAAGATGCGTCAAACCGATCTTCCGCCAACCCCAAACGCGTTGCCGCCACTCGTCCTCTCTTGGACCGACTACCGCAACACCAGCCTCGGTGCCGATGCAGGTCGGATTGCGGCCCGCTCCTTCAGCAACAACCTGTATCTTCCTCTGCAGTTGAGGAAACTCTTCCGGCGAGCACAGCACGAACCAGCCGTCCGCAAAAAGACCAATCCGGTTGATGACCGCATCGACGGGGATCGACTTCGCGCCAATCCAGATCGGAATCGGCCTTTGGATGGGCATAGGAGTTAACCCAGCATTGGCTATATTGTCCCAGCGACCATTAAAAGTCACCGATTTTTTCGTCCACAATAATCTAAGCAACGCCATCTGCTCGGTACAGCGTGCACCTCGAGTCCGAAACGACTGATTCATAAATTTATATTCTTGTTCGTTTCCGCCGACACCGACCCCGAGACGCAAGCGCCCAGCACTAAGAATATCGAGTTCTGCCACCTGCTTCGCGAGTAATGCCGTTTGTCGCAAAGGGAGTACGATCACCGACGGAACAAGCTCAATCGAACTCGTAATCGCCGCAATATAAGACATCAACGTCATCGGTTCATGCAACGGCCCACTAGCTGGTCGCAAAACCTGATCCGGTACCCTTAAATGCGTAAAACCTAGCTCCTCTGCTAGTTGCGCGAAAGCTCTAATCGCACCGATATCGTTTTCCAACTCTCGGACTGGTAGTGAGACCCCAATCTTCATCCAAACCTCATTTTAAATTGCTTAGTTTTAAGCGTTAACGCTTTCCGAACTCCTACGCCGCCGCACTGGGCCGCGCCGAACAAGCGGCGTGCCATCGCTTCGTATTACGGTTGGCCTCCGGGATCCCAAGCTTTACCATTTGGGCGAAATCGACCGCGCACAGGCCAGTAATGTCAGTCAACGTAAATCGATCAGAAGCTAAGTACTCTGACTCACCTAAACGCTGTTCGATGACTTCGTAAAAGGATGCTAATCGGCGTTTGCCGCGATCGATCAAGGCCTCGATCCGCGGGATCCCGGTAATCCCCGGTAATCCCCGATCATCCAACTTAGAAAAACCATTTCGGAAGTACTCACCCACTGCCTGCGAACCAGACATTTCGCAATAGCGTTCCCACATTTCAATCTGCGCAATTTCAATGGGATCACGCCCCATCAAGTTAGGTTCGGGATGCTTACTTTCGAGGTAACGACAAATAGCAGGAACTTCTGTTAATACCATCCCGTCATCTAACTCCAATGCCGGGATCAATCCAAAGCGGCTCTTTGCTTTATATTCGGGGGTCAAATTTTCACCATCCATGATACTGAGTTCTTGGGTCGGGATATCGAGACCTTTTTCGGCAATGAAAATCCGGGCACGCCGTGGGTTTGGCGCTTGTGCGTCATACAGTTTCATCTTAATCTCCTCTCAAGTGTACTCAAACTGTTCAATGCACCTCGTTTCGCCGTATTGACCGAAATTTTCAACTCCCTACCAAGGTTCGATATAAGTTCGCACATCGGTTTCAAACGACCAAGCAGAACGCGGTTGGCAATGCAGATTCCAATATATTTCCGCCAGATCGCTGGTTTGGATCACGCCATCCTCAGGCCGGTTGGCGAAAAACTCAGGAAACAGCTCTCTGGTATTTTTATTATCGATAGGTCCGTCGATCACGACGTGCCCCACATGGATACCTTTTGGACCAAGCTCACGCGCCATGCTCTCGGCGAGAGCACGCAGCGCATGCTTACCGCCCGAAAAAGCGGCAAAACCTTCGCTTCCCCGAATACTGGCTGTAGCACCGGTAAACAACAAAGTACCAGTACCGCGTTCGACCATCCGGGCTGAGACCTCTCGTCCTACCAAAAATCCAGCAAAAGCGCACATCTCCCAAACCTTCCGATAGACTCGGCTGGTAGTCTGTAAGATTGGAAAGCGTACGTTCCCTCCGACATTAAAGACGGTCACTGCCAACGCACCAATTTTGTGTTCGATATGTTCAATCAGCTCTTTCACCTGATTTTCATCGCGGGCGTCGGAATGCACACCGGTCGCGCTACCACCGGCGAATTCGATCGACGAAACTAAACCTGCTAAGTCACCGCGCCTCCGTGTCACGACAAGATGGAACCCCTCCTCAGCAAAACGTTTGGCAATCGCTGAACCAAGCGCATCGCCAGCACCAACTACCAGCGCGACCGGCTTTCCCGAGATTTTAGTCAATCGCATCTCCTCATCTAGTCGGTCAATGAGTTCACAGCCATAAACGCAAGAATTATTGTCCGGTAGGAACTAGAATCGTAGTATCAACTCTATATACTCTTGACTCTCTAAATTGAAATCACAGTCTAGCATGCAAATAATTTTAATAATGCTGCTTATTCTCCCCGCCGCCTGGGTCGCCGCAGACCGTGCAACCTCATCTAGCCTGGTCATCGAAGAAGCCTCTGCATTGTACGAAGCCAAAAAGTATAGGCTTGCCGTCGATTTGCTGAAAAAAGAGCTAGAGAGAGAACCAACTTGCGCAAGTTGTGCACACCAACTCGGTCGGGCATATGGCCGCCTTGCTGAAAATGCAAGCTGGATCGCGGCAATTGGTCTAGCTAAGAAGACAAGAATAGCTTTTGAAAACGCGGTAGAACTCGATCCACTAAATGAGCAAGCGTTACAAGATTTAATCCAATTCTATCGCGAGGCCCCAGGATTCCTTGGTGGGGGCGCGGACAAAGCCAGCAACCTAGAGTCACGGTTGAGCAAGTTGCGGACAGAAAACAACAGTAGCAACGTACCTACCACAAGTTCGCCACCCCAGTGACTATGCCGATAAAACCTACTCTTTATTCAGTTGTCGAGGTCGGTGCCTTATAGTCGATAGATTGAGCAATCTTCATCGCCGTTACCGCCTCGTCCATGTCGTAGAGCACTGTGACCTTCGTATTGCCAACTTCGCCAGCGACGTCTGCCATCGCGACCGCCATAGCATGCGCGTCGCTTTCCAGTTCGACAATGATCACTGCGTCCCAATCGCCCAGTGTAAAATAAAAATCGACCAATCGACCCCCTAGTTTTTCCATGATCGCGTTTGCCTGAGGCCCGCGGTTTTGCGGCCTCGCGACGAGACCCTTGGTGCTATTGACGTTATATTTAATTTGAATCATGTAACGGCGCATCAAATTTCTCCAGAAAAATATGCAGACAACGCCTGCGGTACTCAGAATGAGACTCCCACCAAAACGTGACAATAGTTGACGGGCCGATACTGAGCAAGTTTTAAAGTGGCAGTCGAATATCTTACGGAATAGAAAGTCGATCAGCATTCTCACCGCAGCGCAAGATATAATGAGACTTAGCTAATTACTGTAAGAAATCGACTCAGATATGATAGTACGTTGGATTGTGACGAGAAATCGCAAGAGCCTACTATCCCACCGGCGTAATTTTTGCCCCGACGGAGACCACCTGTGATAGAACTATCTGCACGTCCCGGAAGCGTACACATTGAACTCAACCGCAGCGCAGTAGTCGTCGTCGACATGCAAAACGCATTTGCCAAACCAGGTGGCATGCTCGATCTCCATGGGTCCTATATGGCCGAGGCAGCTGCAGTGATCGAAGTAAACGAAAATCTGCTGGTGGCGGCGCGAAAAGCTAGAGTGAAAGTGATTTATCTCGCGATGACCTACCGGCCAGATCTTAGCGATGCTGGTGATCCAACATCGCCCAACTATCACAAAGAACTTGGATTAAAATTGATGCGCGAGCGTCCCGAGCTAGCCGGAAAATTATTGATCGACGGCACCTGGGATTGGCAAATAGTTGATGAACTCAGACCGGAATCAGACGACTTACTCATCCGCAAATCCCGATATAGTGGATTCGTAGGTACCGACCTAGATAGTATATTGCGTACAGCTGGCATCCGGTTTCTATTTTTCACTGGGATCGCAACCAACGTCTGCGTCGAAAGCACCGCGCGCGATGCATTCTTTGGGGAATATTGGCCAATACTGATCGAAGACGCAATGAATCATACTGGTCCAGATTTTTGTCGAGAGGCGACTTTATGGAACTGCGAAAATCTATTTGGTTGGGTGTCCAACGCCGCGAGCGTTATAACCGTATTCAACGAGGGAAACAGTTAATAACTCCGACATGAAAAACCCTATTCCGATAACTGCTCCGATGGCAGCAAGTGTTCTAAGTATTGATGTTGAAATGGGCGTTACGATAAAACCTGGACAGCAGATCGCCGTACTCGAAGCAATGAAAATGCACCATGTAATTGCTGCTGATTTCGGTGGAACCGTTGCTAGTATCACGGTTAAGGTCAATGACGTTGTTAACGAAAACGATGTACTGGTTCTAATCGAGAACGTCGACGAGAGCGATACTCTCCAATTTACTAAAGTTGCGGTAGATATCGACGCAAACCGTGCGGACCTTGAAGAAGTCATTGCGCGCCACGAAATAGGACTCGATACAGCGAGACGCGAGGCGACAGCAAAACGACGAGGGACAGGTAGTCGTACTTCGCGCGAAAATATCGAAGATCTATGCGACCCCAAAAGTTTTATTGAATATGGGGCGCTCGCGATTGCCGCGCAACGTCGCCGTCGTTCGCTCGATGACCTAATAGCTCGTACTCCAGCTGACGGAATGGTCGCGGGCTTCGGCACAGTCAACGCCAAGGAATTCGGAGAAGAAGTGGCACGCTGTGCAGTTCTTGCCTACGATTATACCGTCTTAGCCGGCACCCAGGGTCATAACAACCATAAGAAAAAGGATCGAATTTTTGAACTCGCGCGCGAATGGGAGTCCCCGGTGGTTTTCTTTACGGAAGGGGGCGGCGGCCGCCCCGGTGACGTAGATACCAATGACCTAATTATGAGCTGGCTCGATCTGAAAACCTTTGCGACGTGGCCTCAATTGAATGGGATAGCACCTAGGATCGCCGTAAATTCAGGACGCTGCTTTGCTGGAAATGCCGTGCTCTTTGGTTGCGCCGATATCACCATAGCGACTAAAAACTCAAACATCGGGCTCGCTGGACCGGCCATGATAGAGGGCGGGGGACTCGGTAAATTTATTCCGGAAGACATTGGACCGATTGATGTGCAGACCGCCAATGGTGTGGTCGACATTGCCTGCGCCGACGAAGCCGAGGCAACCGCTCTAACACGCCAGACCCTAGCGTACTTCCAAGGCAGTACTAGCACGTGGTCAGCGGGGGACCAACGCACACTGCGCCACCTGGTACCGGAAGACCGGATGCGAGTCTACGATGTCCGCGCTGTTATCACCACAGTTGCGGACAAGGAATCGATTATTGAGCTTCGACCCGAATATGGTAGAGGTCTTATAACCGCGTTCGTGCGTATAGAAGGCCATGCGTTCGGCCTCATCGCCAACGATCCAAACTACCTCGGGGGAGCCATCGATGGCGATGGCGGTGAGAAAGGTGGCCGCTTCCTTCAACTCTGCGAGGCGTACGGCCTGCCGGTGATCTCATTGTGCGATTGTCCAGGTTTTATGGTCGGACCGGATAGTGAAAAAACCGCAGCTGTTCGGCGGGGTTCTCGTTTAATTGTTGCGACAGCCAATCTATCCGTTCCCTTGTTCACCATTATCTTACGTAAAGGATATGGCCTTGGCGCACAAGCAATGGCTGGTGGTAGTTTCCATCAACCGTTTTTTACGATCGCGTGGCCGACCGCAGAAATGGGACCGATGGGACTGGAAGGGGCAGTAAAACTTGGATTTAGTAAAGAACTAGCATCGACAGCCAACGAAAATGAACGCAACGAACTCTATGAACAGCTACTGACACGCATGTACGAAAAAGGGAAAGCTGTCTCCGTCGCAACAGCATTCGAGATTGATGCGGTCATTGATCCTGCGGAGACACGCGCATGGCTGGTCCGTGGAAAGCGCTCGGCCGGCACACGAACTCGCCGAGCACGACGATTTGTCGATGTGTGGTAAAGAAGCCCCCGAGTGACCAGCAAATGACAGCATCAAAGCTTACCTGTTGTATAACGCTCGATTTCGACGGCATGTCCTCATGGATCGGATCGGCAAAATCGCAAAACCCTAGCACGATCTCGCGTGGTCAATTCGGCGCGGTCGCAGTACCTCGAATACTCAAACTACTCAATCGTTTTAGTATTCATTCAAGTTTCGCTGTTCCCGGTCACACCGCCTACGCGTATCCAGACATCGTCGCAGATATCTGCGAGCAAGGACATGAGATCGTTCACCACGGCTGGGTACATGAGAATCCGGCAGATTTTGACGAACCTGGGGAGCGACATAACCTTGATGAGGGTATTCGTGCTCTTGAACGAGTCACCGGGATACGGCCGCGCGGATACCGTTCTCCGTCGTGGGGATTCAGTAAGCGAACTGTTGATCTGTTGATCGAATACGGCTTCGATTACGATTCTAGCTGTATGGGGCATGATCACTACCCCTATTACTTACGAAGTGGAGATCTCTGGTCCCTCGATGCGGCGTATCAGTTCGGCCACTTAACGAATCTCATCGAGTTACCCGTCACATGGGGACTTGACGATTTCCCAGTCTCCGATCACGTACCGGGATTCAACCAAGGACTGTCCGCACCAAGTGCGATTGAGGAAATCTGGCGAGGCGACTTTGAATACGCTTTAGCCAATAGTTCCGGCGGTGTATTTGTCCTGACGTTGCATCCGCAAACAATCGGGCGAGGGAACCGCATGCTAATGTTAGAACGACTGCTAACCCATTTCAGTACACATGATGTCATTTTCGACACTATGCACAATTATGCCCTCCGCTGGAAAGCAGCTAACCCGCGTGCAGCTTGGGAAAAAGCAAATCCAGATCTCACTGGCAGTAGTTCAACACCCCCATAATACAGCGCAAAATAAATGAAGGTTTGCGGTACCATCTCGGCACCGGAAAACGCCAAATCAATTATCTCCCCAGCGGATATCCCGGGAGAAATTAAAGGCATGATGGGTAGGGAAGTCCGATCGGACAATTTATTTTTCAGAAACCGTTTACAATGATGCTACATTTATAACTTTAAATATCACTAGAGGACAGGCAATGCACGTCGGTTATTCCCCAATCTTTCAAAATCCCGGTAATCGGCTACCGGATGCCGAAGTCTATCGCGAGGAGCTACGGTTAGCAGAATTAGCCGAGCCCCTCGGCTTCGAGTCCATCTGGTCGATAGAGCATCACTTTACCGAGTACACGATGTGCCCAGACCCCGTTCAATTTCTAACCTACATGGCCGCCAAAACGAAACACGCGAAACTGGGAACCAGCGTTATTGTGCTACCGTGGCATGATCCCATGCGCGTGGCGGAACAAGTTTCGATGCTCGATCACCTATCCGGCGGACGCATGATTCTGGGTCTTGGTCGTGGTCTCGGCAATATAGAGTACGAAGGTTTCCGCATTGACCAAGGCAAAGGACGCGAGCGATTTGTCGAATACGCGGAACTTCTGCTTGAGGGCCTAGAACTCGGATATCTTGAAGGTGGCGACACTATCCAACAACCGCGGCGTAATATCCGGCCACAGCCGCTTAAATCTTTTAAGGGTAGGACTTATGCGGCCGCAGTCTCACCCGAATCAATGCCAATTATGGCTCGCCTTGGCGTTGGTCTATTAGTGATCCCCCAAAAACCCTGGGATGTCGTAAAACAAGACTTCGCGATCTATCGCGAAGTCTATGAGAAAGAGAATTCATGCGCCGCACCGCAACCTGTGTGTGGCGGTTTTTTCTTTGTTGACAAGGATGCCGGTCGCGCAGAAGAAATGGCATATAAATGGATCGGCGCCTACTACCACACCGCGATGAAGCACTACGAAATGGCTGGCAAAGAATTTGGAACACAAAAAGGCTATGAGTTCTATAAAAACGTTGGGAAATACATTGAACGACACGGCCTCGACGGCGCAGCGAAAGATTTCGCGGAACTAATGCCCTGGGGGACACCGAAGCAAGTGATTGAAAAAATCGCTTACATCCGTGAAATTATCGACATGAATTTGCTGACCTGTAATCTAAGCTATGCAGGCATGCCCTACGACGAAGCAGAACGGAATATGGGCTGCTTCGCCGAGCACGTACTACCTGAGTTGAAAAAATGGAAGACAAAGACACTAGCGACCCCGACCGATTTGAATCTTCGGCTCGCATCTTAAACATCGATTTAGCATCGCCACGATCGAACCATTTCGTCGGCCACTCAATAAACCGCCTCTAGAGGGTGGACGCTCTGCAATCGAGTGAAGTTTGCAATAATCAAGAGCAACAAACTCAGCGTGGCTTAACACTCGAATTTTAAGAATTTCGCGGAGGACGCATTAGACTCATTGCTTACGGAAGTACTATGGGACTTAGCCCTGGAGGGCCGCACGGATCTGCAGGGCATGCTCTTCAAGTACACTTGGATCTTCCAGGTCCCGCGCATGAAGTTTGAACTCGATACCACTGTGTCGCGGAATAATATGAAAATGCAGATGGAAAACAGTTTGCCCTGCTGCGCTACCATTGAGCTGCGCGACCATTATCCCCGGCGCATCGAACGCAACCTTAACCGCAGCCGCTACCCTCTGCGTAACCTGAATTGTCGAAGCCAAATAGTCGGGATCAACATCGAGTATATTCTCTGCGGCATATTTTGGGATAACTAACGTGTGTCCCGGCACTTGCGGCATCGCATCCATGAATGCAAGTGTGTGCTCATTTTCGTACACCCTATATGAAGGAATTTCGTCACGTAATATCTTGGCGAAAATATTATCGTCCGCGTACGCCACCCAACATTCTCCTTAATTACTTTGATTGCAATAAACTCGACTCACACCTGTTTGGCATCGTAGCCAAGTATCAACAATATCGATAATCGGACTAAAAATAAACTGTGCTACTTAAGCTGCTGTGCCTGCATCCGACCGATGCGATCCGCACTGAACGACACGGCACGACGTGTCTTCAGGTCAAGTGCAACTGCGATTCCCTGACTATGGACAACAGGCAATTCAGTATCAAGATCAAATATGAGATGACTCAAACGCTTCGTCTTCGCCGTAAATGAACGCAGGCCGGACAAAATAACAAATCGACTATTGCGCAAAAGCGCTGAGTAATAATCAGCACGGCTTTCAATCACTGCACCACCAAGCTCACCAGAACTACGTAACGCGAATTCGGCGTCGCTTTGCAAAATGGACATAAAATTAGGTATTGCATCGGCAATACGAGCGCCATATTGATAGAATTCCATAGCGTCGTCGGTGCCACACTCTTCAGCCATTACCGTCCCACGTCCCGTTTCTACGTAACCCATGCCCAGAGCCTCCTTAACCGACTTCACAGGGATCTCCTCCGCATAAAGACTTCTAGCGACACCGTGCTCAGGAACTTGGAAGCCTGAATCATTGATACGGAAGTCAAAATCGCGTGGCGGTTCATCTTCAGAGTTGACGATATCTATTTCACTGTAAAAGCTCGTAAACAGTGTATCGTCCCGGCTATGTCGCATTTCTGTATATG